>DYOT01000075.1 GCA_020720345.1 Candidatus Caenarcanum sp. | reverse complement strand
CTGTATTCATCCTTAATCTTGGAAATAATACACGCTGAAGGACCTAAAACCTCAAGTCTCTCGTCAATACCTCTGGATTCTGTGAGGACTCTTAGCTTGTAAGCGACTTCCTCGGAGATTTTGCGCGCCTTTATTTCGCTTCTGGAGCTTATAACAAGCCTGATTAAATAGCTAAAAGGCGGATAAGAAAGCTCGTTCCTTCCCTGCATTTCAAAATGATAAAAACTCAAAAAATCCTGCTCTTTAGCGTGCTGTATGGCAAAATATTCAGGCGAGTAAGTCTGAAAATACACTTTCCCTCTGAAGTCGCCCCTTCCTGCTCTTCCTGCAACCTGCGTCAAAAGCTGAAAGCCTCGTTCCCCAGAGCGGAAATCCGGCATGTTAAACAAAGAATCCGCCATTAAAACCCCGACAAGTGTTACATTAGGAATATCAAGCCCCTTTGCAATCATCTGCGTACCGATAAGAACATCAACCTCGCCCTGTGTGAAGGCTTCAATAATCTCTATATGGGCGTTTTTCTTGGTCATTGTATCGCTGTCAATTCTTACAGCCCTTGCCTTGGGGAATTCTTTTTTAAACAATTCTTCTACTTTCTGGGTTCCCAGCCCGAAATATTTTATGGCGTCGCTTTCACATTCAGGACATGTATTGAAAACATCCCGCTCATAACTGCAATAATGGCATCTGAGTTTGTTTGTGGTTTTATGAAGAATTAGAGGGATTGAACAGCTTTTGCATTCGGCGACAAATCCACAGTTAGCACACTGCCCATAGGTTGAGAATCCTCTTCTGTTTATGAGAAGTATGGACTGTTTGCCTTCTTCAAGGTTTCTTGCCAGATTATGCTTTAATACTCTTGAAAAAATACTTTTATTTCCTGTATTGAATTCATGCCGCATATCTACAACGTTTATAGTTGCCAGTTCAGCTGTGCCGAATCTTTCCGGCAAATGAAGTATTTTTTCTGTATTCTTAGCCCTGTAAAACGACGTAATATCAGGCGTAGCACTTCCTAAAACCAGAGTAGAGCCTGTTCTTTTTGCTCTTTCCATGGCTAGTGTTTTTGCGTTATATCTCGGAGCAGGGGAAGTTTGCTTATAGCTTGATTCATGCTCTTCATCAATTATTATCAGACCGAGGTTTTTCAGCGGAGCAAATATTGCAGACCTTGCCCCGACAATAATTTTTACCTCATTTGTTTTTATTCTTTCCCATACGTCAAATCTTTCGCCTTCTGAAATATTGCTATGCCATATTGCCACTTTTTCTATACCGAATCTGGCAGAAATTCTCTTTGCCAGTTGGGAAGCAAGAAGTATTTCAGGAGCTAAAATTATTATATTTTTGTCATTTTCAAGGGCTGATTTAATCGCATGCAAATAAACTTCTGTCTTTCCTGACCCTGTAATTCCGTAAAGAAGCAAGGGCTCTGTCGCTCTCTCTTTCATTGAATTTATGATTTGGCTTAAAGCCTCTGCCTGATTGCTATTTAAAGTTAAAAACTCATCTTGCCCTTGATTTTCAAATATTTTTAAAGGATTTCTGTATATTTCTTTGTCAAAAAGTTCTATTTTGCCTGTTTCAGAAATCTTTTTCAGGGTAGTCGCTGTTGTTTTGGCTTGTTTGAGAAATTCGCTTACTTTGCATTCCCCGCCAATCTTTTCCAAACAGTCTAAAACATCACTTTGCCTTTTTGGGATGGCGGGAGAATCTGAAACGATTGAACCTGAAAGCCTGACGAATCTTTCCAACTTCGGTTTTGCCGACTTAAGCTCGATTAAATTGTTAACTTCTATAAGATTACTGCTTCTTAATTTCCTAACAGCTTCATAAAACGCTGAAGACGGGATTTTGGTCTTTTTTTGAAGATTAAACACACTTGTTTCAGGCTTTTCTTTAAGAAAATCAATTATTTTTTCCTGATTTTTATTGAGTTTTTTTTCCGGGTCAATATCTTCCAACAGAGAGACAATTCGTTTTGATTTAGAGAAAAAATTAGACGGAATTGCAGTTTCAAGTACAGTTTGAAGGTTACAGCAGTAATAATTTGCTATCCATTCAACAAATTTCAGATACTCAATGTCAAAAATAGGCTCTGTATCAAGCACTTCATAAATATATTTTGCGTTTATGCCTTCTGGCAAATAATTGCTAAAGCCCACAACATAAGCATTAACCACTCCCTGATTCCCGAAAGGCACAAGCACAGGCAGCCCTATTTTAATTATGCCCTGTAACTCATCCGGTATTAGATAACTGAATGTTCGAGTATCCAAATTCGGTATATCAACTATCACCTGTGCATATTTATTTTTTAAATCCAAATTTTTCAAACTCCGTCCACTTTAAACTATTCTACTAAAAAATAACCTCAAATTATTAATCAATTTGAGAATGAAAATATTTATATTTTTTTAGATGATTAATTTATGAAAAACGAAATAAAAAAATATAAAATAATTCTTGAAATTCAGGCGAAAAAAGACGAATATGAAAAGCTAAAAGGCATTTCAGGCGAAAAAAGGCTGCTTTATAATGCAGAAGAGGACGAAATTATTTTAATAACTGAAGAAAATTAAATATAATTGAGGTAACATTATTTATTAAGAAAAATCAATAAGCTGGATTAAATCACATGAAAAGAATAGCAATTCATACACTGGGATGCAGGGCGAATCAGCTTGAATCTTCAATAATTTCAGATAAATTCGTGGCAAATGGCTGGCAAGTCGTTAAATTTAGCGAATTTGCTGATGTTTATATAATAAATTCCTGTACAGTAACGGCAAAAAGTGATAACGAATCCAGATATTACACAAGAAAAGCAAAGAAAACAAACCCCGAAGCCAAAATAATACTCTGCGGCTGCTATGCTCAGGTTTCACCGGAAGAAGCTGCGCAGCTTGAAGAAGTTGATCTTGTTCTGGGAAACACAGAAAAACTTGATATAGCAGATTTGATTGAAAACGGCAAAATTTTTGAAAATCCAGATAAAATTCATGTTTCAGACGTGATGAAGCAGGAAAAATTTGCCGATAAGACTGTTTTCTCAGCTTCCGGCAGAACACGGGCTAATATTAAGGTTCAGGACGGGTGCAATTACAGGTGTTCTTACTGCATAATCCCTTACGCAAGAGGAAAAAGTAGAAGCAACAGCCTTGAGAATATAATTAATCAGGTAGAAGAAATAACAAAGCAGGGCTTTAAGGAATTAATATTGTCAGGAATACACCTCGGACAGTGGGGACTTGATTTAAGCACTAAAAAGCAACTGCCCGAATTGATTACAGAAATAGAAAAAATAAAAAGTCTTAAAAGATTTCGGCTTAGCTCTATTGATCCAATAGAACTTAATAATGAACTTGTAAAAACACTAATAAATTCTGTAAAGTTTTGCCGGCATTTGCATATTTCTCTTCAAAGCGGCAATAATGACATTTTAAAGACCATGAACAGAAGTTATACCGTTGAATACTACAGCGAACTTATGAAAAAACTTGTTGAAAATATCCCCAATATTGCTATAGGAAGCGATATTATAGTCGGATTTCCGGGAGAAACAGATGAACAGTTTGAAGATACCTGCAAAAATCTCGAAAAATTACCTATAAGCTATATTCATGTGTTTTCCTATTCAAAAAGAAATGGTACGCCTGCTGCAACAATGCAAAATCAGGTTAAAGAAGAGGTCAAAAAAGCAAGAAACGCAAAACTGACAGAAATTGCAAAGCGTAAAAACCTTGAATTCAGGCAAAGTTTTATAGCTAAAGAACTAGAAATGCTTGTCGAATTTGGACGGGACAAAAAAACAGGATTTTTAAAAGGCGTTACAGATAATTTTATTCCTGTTCTTATTGATGCACCTGATGAATATAAAAATAAAATAATAAAAGTCAGGATTACAGAGGTTTTACCTGATAAAACCTTCGGAATAATTATTTAAACTTTTTATAGCAATGACAGAGCAATTTGCGGCATCTGATTTGCCTGTGCAATAAGGCTTGCAGAAGCCTGGCTTAATATCTGATTTTGCGTCAGTTTCGACATTTCGGCCGCCACATCAGTATCCCTTATTCTTGATTGGGCAGAAAGTATATTTTCATTGCCTATAGTCATACTGTTTACGTTTGATTCAAGCCTGTTATGATAAGCACCAATATTAGCCCTTTGAGAGGTTACGTTATCTATTGCATTATCAATTTTATCTATGTATTCTCTATAATCCGATGATGAATTAAGCGAGGTCTCTATATCCGTACTGCTTAAAAGCCCTAAATCTTCAGATTTTGCAGAACTCAGCGCATCACCGACTTTTAGAGAGTTTTCATTTGTATCGGAATTTGCCCCCGTTTGAATTGTCATATCACTGCTGCTGCCGTCTAATAATTGTTTATTATTAAAAGATGTTGAACCTGAAATTCTGTTAATATCTTCTGTTAATGAGCTGATTTCCTTATTTATTGCAGCCCTTTCTTCTTCGCCGTAAGTGTCGTTAGCAGCCTGTATTGATAAGTCTCTAATTTTTTGCAGGTTATCATTAATTTGCCCCAATCCTGAATCAGCTGTTTCAAGAACATTCATACCCGTTAACGAATTATCAATGGCTGTCTCTGAACCTCTTGCCTGTGCTTCCATTGTTTCTGAAAGCACTAAATTGGCAGCATCCTCAAACGCACTGAGTTTTTGCCCGCTTGATATTTTAACAATAGACTTTTCTACTTCTTTTTGAGATAAAGCTAAATTATTTTGTAAAATTTTGGAGGAAATATTGCTGCCGCTTTGTATATCCATATGTACCACCTCAAATTCCATGATACGGGTATTATACCCATATGGATATTTATTATTCGTTTTTGATTATCAAATTTATCAAATCATTACAATATTTTTGATTATTCAAAACAATGAAGCTTATAAAACGTTCTTCCCGTCAGGAGAATACATCTTTTTTCTTTCAACAGCAAGTTCTTCTGACAGCTTAACAAAACTTTCGCCATTTTCAGAAAGCTCTTTTTTGAACATATCGAGATGTTTCTGCAATTCCTGAATTGATTCCAGAACATTTGATTTATTTTCAATAAGCATATCCTGCGCAAGTTCAGGGTTTGTCGCCGCAAGCCTCGTCATATCCCTGAAGCCGCCGGCTGCAAGACACAAAGCAAGCCGGGAAATTTCCTCGTCAGGATAATTTTTAATAAAATTATATAAAGCCTGACTCAAAAACAAAGGCATATGGCTTATAAGCGCAACCGCTTTATCGTGCTGCACAGGATCTGCAATAATAATTTTTGCTCCCAGCTTTTCTATAACGGCAGAAAGACTACTTAAATCAT
Organism: Candidatus Caenarcanum sp.; assembly: GCA_020720345.1. Taxonomy (GTDB): domain Bacteria; phylum Cyanobacteriota; class Vampirovibrionia; order Gastranaerophilales; family UBA9971; genus DYOT01. Next base: position 1,147 of record DYOT01000075.1, on the reverse strand, counting down.
CTTCACTTGACCGTTTTGAAGGAGTTAAAACCCATTTAGCTCCCACAAAAAGACTTTCAGAAGATTCTTCAAGTCCTTTGTTTTCAGTACCTGCCATGGGATGCCCGCCGATAAATCTCATAAAGCCGCCGGAATTGGCAAAATTAATTATTTTCCCCTTTATACTTGCTGCATCGGTAATTATTGTTTCAGCTTTTACTTTCTCCTGTAAATATTTAATGGTTTCAATCGTATTATTAATTGGTGTGCAAACAAAAATCAAATCAGCTTCGCACGCAATATTAATATCAACAGAACCTTCGTCTATTATTTTTTCATTAAGAGCCTGCTCAATTGTTTCTTGACGTCTTGCAATTCCTAAAAGCTTGTAGCCTTTATTTTTTAGCCCTTTTAATACAGATCCGCCAATTAATCCAAGACCTATTACAGCAATTGTACGAATTTCCGCCATAAATACTACTCCTGTGAAACCAGCCATTGTAGGGAGATACGCAATAATTCCTCGGAATCATCTTTGTTTTCCGCCTGCGCTGCCGCATTTTTGAGACTTTGTGCCGCTTCTTTTTTTGTATAACCAAGAGATAAAAGCACTGTTTCAGCTTCAATCCAGCTTTCCGTAATTTCAACATCATCTGTTTTTAATGTTTCAGAAGGCGTTAATACGGTTTTTTCACGCCAGTTTGTCATTTTTTCCTTGAGTTCAAGGATGATTCTCTGTGCAAGCTTTGGACCCACGCCTTTTGTCCTGCAAATAGTTTTTGTATCCCCGCTTATTACTGCATTTACCAGATTATACGCCCCCAATTCACCAAGCAGCAAAAGTGCAACTTTAGTTCCAATACCGGAAACGCTTTGCAGGATATTAAACAAATCCCTGTCTTCATGCGTATTAAACCCGCACAGGTACATAATATCTTCCCTGTGAATCAGCGCAGTGTAAATCATAACCAAATTGCCTTCTTCCGGCAGAGAAGCGACAACTTTTTTGTTTGTAGTAATTAAATAGCCTATATTATTGACTTCTACAGTAATATTACAGCCAAAAGGGCTGTCTTCAACCTTTGAAACCAATATGCCCTTTAAATAATTAATCATTCTTCACTCTTTTCTGTTTCCTATCCTAAATTGGATTATTATTTTATTCTAT
>DYOT01000074.1 GCA_020720345.1 Candidatus Caenarcanum sp. | reverse complement strand
TATTTTTCCAGCTCACAAAGATAATTTATTGCTTCGATAGCTATTTTTTTCTGTATTTCAGGATTCGCAGCCTTTAAATGCTCCATAGCAATACAAAGTTCCTCATCCACGTCATACCATCTTCTGCGAAGTGTCCTTACATAATCAGATATATCCTTTGCCTCAACATCATAAGATCTGGCTATTTCTATAATTCTTTTTGCAGCCAAAACCTGCTTTTCAATGTCCATATTTCGTAAAATGCTAACAGCAAGGCTAACTGTAGCATCGCTATCATACCATCTGTTACTGTTTTTAGCTCCTATAATTTCAATCACCTCCAAAATACTCCATTCTAAAACATTCACCTCATTTAATGATGATAATTTATATTAATAATCAATTGCAATAGTTATTTCTGATTTTAAGAAATTATGTTAACATAAATTTTCATTGCGGCTTTGATTCCATCACCTGCTGAAATTGAAATTTGCCTGTAATCTCCGTTTATAACATCACCAATAAAATATAAAGATCCTTCCTGCTCAAGTTTTGGCGATATTTTCAGCAAACTTTCATCGAGAAAATCTTTGTCTGCTTCTCTTCCAATTGCAACAATAATATAATCAAAATCATTCAACATTTTTTCATCAGGAACAATATTTTTAATATGTTTAATTTTTCCTGTTAAAATTGCTCTTTCTTCCAGAAGAGGCAGGCATTTTACCCTGTTATTCCTGTTTAAAATAATAACTTCTGAGGCATGATAATTGTTTACAAGATTTATTGCATAGTCAAAAGCAGCATCTCCTGAGCCAATAACCGCAAATTTTTTACCGGAATAATTATCTTCCGGCAAATCTGCAATCTCATAAAATATTTTATTCAAAGTCTGATCGTCATTGCGAGGGCTTTTGCCCGAAGCAATCCAAAAATTGTTGTTTATTTCTGATTTGGATTGCTTCGTCGGCAGCAAAGCAGCCTCCTCGCAATGACAAAATTGAAGTTTCTTTGGCTTTGTTCCACTGGCAACAACAAGAATTTCAGGCTGATAAGTATTTTTTGCTGTCTTTATAGTAAAAAATTTTTCAAAAGAAACCTCTGTTACTTCTTCAAAAACAGGCTTAATATCAAGCTTTTCTAAATGCTTACTAAAATTTTCAACCAGAATCTGCCCTGAAATGCCATTTTCAAAACCTAAATAATTTTCGACAAGATTGGCATTTCTTAAAAGTCCGCCAACATGGCTTTTTTCAAACAGCAAAGGGGAAATACCGTATCTTTTAAGCTGAACTGCGCAGGCAATTCCGGCAGGTCCGGCACCTATTATTGCAACTTTATCTCTCATATTTCAGTAGTGTACTAATATGTGTTGATAACAATAACTAAACTCCTTTATTAGTCAAAGCTTAAGACGGTTACATAAAAAAGATGATGACTATCACTCATAATCTTGTAATTTTTGATAAACTTCATTGCATGTTAACAGAGTAGAAACCCCATGCGCAAGGTTTATCAGCGAAGAAGTATGATAAATCTCTTTATATGTAACATTACCGTCTACACAGAAAAATGTTTCAAAGCCTCTAACAAATGCTGATCTAACAGTTGTTTCACAGCACAAATGCGTTAATAATCCTGTTATTACAAGCTGGGTAACACCTTTATCTTTCAGATAACTTTCCAGATCGGTGTTGTAAAAAGCATCATACTGGGATTTATCCAAAACGTATGAATTTTCTGTATTAAGTTTAGGTGTAATAAGGCTTGCATTGCTTTCAGGGGAGATTGTATGCTTCCACCATTTTGACATCATGCCGGCATCATCCGGTGTATTCATTTGTCTGGTAAAAATAACAGGAAACTTTTTAGCTGTATAGATTTCTGCAAGCCGGCTGATTTTTGGAATTATTGCCGGAGCAGACGGTACAAATGGTATAGAAGATTCATCGCAAAAATAATTCTGCATATCAATTATTAAAAGAGCTGATATTTCAGGAATAAAATTCTGTTCTTTTATCTTTTTTGTATAAGTTTTTACCTGTTCAAGCATTTCACATGCTTTAGAATCAATGGTATCAGGAGTAAAATACAGTTCTTTCATCTTAACCTTTTAATAATTTGGTGATGGTCATAATCTTTCATAAGTACCCGTTTTAAGCTTCTTTATTATTTATCATTGCTTAAAATCTTAAGAATTCGATATGCTATTACCTAATATTTTAGATATTACTTTTAACTGATATTTAGCATTTCTGATTTCAATATCAACTATATCCCTGCTTGCCTCTGCTGATTTCAGCTCATAGCTAATCGACTTATCGGAAGCGCCTTCGAAGTCTTTATTTCTGGAAAAAATATTTAATCTTTGACCGGAAAGATTGGTTAGCCTCTCAATAAGGATAAGCAGCTGAACTTTTTTACATTGAAGATTTAGACAGTGCGATTCTGCCTTTTTCTTTTCTTCTGCCAGTTTCTCAGTACTTAATTTTGAATAATAATCCATGAAAACCCTAATAATCTTAAAAAAATTTTTTTCAATTTATGTAATTTAATAATAATATAAAAAATCTTTTTTGATTTCTTTGTAACTCCCTGTATTAAACCATATAGCTGAATAGCAAACGTAAAACTAACTAAATATCCAATTAAAACAATGTTTTCCACTGTAAAGTTAACATTTGGTTTTAAATTTTACAAATATTAATTATTTAATAAAGCTAATATCTTTGATGTTTAAAGCTTTCAGAGATAATACAGGATATTTTTGTTATCAATAATATAAAAAATGATATTTATAATCGCAAATACCCTTTTATTTCTAAGAAACAATCTTTATATACTTCCAAAATCAATCAGATGTAAGTAAAATCATTTGTTTTGACATGCCGATTCTTAATAAAAAAATAATGATATTTATTGTAAATTTTTTCAAGCCTCATTAAATATTAAGAAAAAGTTAACATATCCTTATAAATAAAGGGTTTCCGGCTTAATATTTCTTAATATATTTCCGAAATGTAAATTAATAAAAAATTCACGCAATTGTTGAGTAAGATTTGTTTTTATATATATATAGTACATAATAAATAACAAGAAAGGACGGTGCCAAGCAGTTTAATTATTTACTTAAAAACACTAAGTAAAAATTTACGTGATCAGTTAATATCGGAGGATAAACATAATAAACTTATAGAGGCTATCCATTCAGGATAGCCTCAATTTATTGGCAATTTTATTGTAAACACACTTCCTTTACCTTCTTCGCTTTCTGCATAAATAGTTCCGCCATGGCTTTCAACTATATGTCTTGAAAGATAAAGTCCCAATCCGGTTCCAATTTGTCGGAATTTTTTGGCAAAACTTTTGTATTTATTGAATAAGCTTGGTAGATCTTCCATGGAAATTCCTTTTCCATTGTCAGTAAAAGAAACTATAATAAAATCTTGCTCAAGCTTAGAAGAAATAGATATTTCTCCGCCCTCTTCGCTGTAATTTATTGCGTTTGATAGCAAATTAACAATTACACGTTTTATTTCAAAAATATCAGCATTTAAATCAAGAGATTCCCCTTGAAAACGCAAATATATATTTTGTTTTTTATCATCAGCAAGATATTTTAACTGATTATAGCAATCTATTATTAACTCATTAATGTCAAAATAACTTTTAGTAATATTCACGCTGTTATTTTCGTATTTGTAGGCTGAAAGAAGATTGTTAACCATTCTAAACATGTATTTATTGGAATTAAGTGTTTCCTGAATTATATTTTTTTGACCTTCATTTATTTTTCCGAACTTTTCGTCAAGCAGCATTTCTAACGCTCTCATCTGGGCTATAACAGGTGTTTTTAAATCATGAGTAAGCGTTGCCATAAAAGTTTCCTGATCGTCCTGAAGAGCTTTTATTTTTAATATGCTTAGTATTCTTGCCTTAAATTCATCTATTTTAAAAGGCTTTGTAATATATTCATAAGACCCAAGATTAAAACCTTTGACAATATTATCAGTTTCATCAAGCGCACTGATAAAAATAACAGGAATATTCATAGTGGAAGGCTTTGCTTTCAGCTGTTTAATAACATCAAACCCGCTTATTTCCGGCATCATTACATCAAGAAGTATCAGATCAAATTTTTCTTTCTCAACCAAATCAAGAGCCTGTCTGCCATCATATGCAATAATCGTATTTTGCCCCATTTTTTCCAGAGTTTCTTTTATTATTTCCGCATTCATGGGATTATCATCCACGATTAATATTTTATGTCCTCTATACAGTTTTTTATTGCCAGAAGGCTCTTCTGCTTCGTCATGCGGAAGATCCACCAAAGGCGCATTATCAAGTAACTCTATTCTTTCATCATGTAAATTATTGGGCAGCTTTGCTGATTTTTCTGTAGCAGGGATATAAATTTTTTCACATTTATAATACAAAAAACTTTCAACAAGTCCGGCAAATCTGGAAACCTCGATAGGTTTTGATATAAACCCGCAGCATCCTGAACTAAAAGCCTTATCCCTGTCCTGTTGCATTACCATAGCAGTAAATGCAACAACTGGAATATTTACTGTTTCAGTATCTTCTTTTAATATTCTGGTTGCGGATAACCCATCCAGATCAGGAAGGTTTAAATCCATTAAAATTAAATCAGGTTTAACAATTTTAACCTGTGCGATGCCTTCAGATGCGCTTTCTGATTTTGTTATGGAATGTCCTGCTTTTTTAAGCAGCTCACTCGCCATTTCCAGACACATCGGGTTATCTTCAATTATTAATATATTTGCCATATATTTGCCACTAATATTTTCATTTATATTTAATTTTATATTTTAATACAAAAAAAATTGGCGGCATTGCAATAATTTATAATCAACCCTGTTTTTTTAACTCTTTTATCATTTCTTCGACTAGATATAATTATTTTCCAACTATTCCTGTCAAGGGAGAAGATGCGCTTGCATAAGCCTTTACGGGAATTCTTCCTGCTTCGTATGCCATTCTTCCTGCCTCAACACCAAGTTTGAAAGCTTCCGCCATTTTAGCTGGATTTCCAGCAAGAGCTATGGCTGTATTAACAAGCACACAATCAGCTCCCATTTCCATAACCTGTGATGCTTCGGAAGGAACTCCGAGTCCTGCATCTACAACAACAGGAATTTGAGACTGTTCTATAATTATCTGTATATTTTCTTTTGTTTTGACCCCCTGCCCTGTTCCGATAGGCGAAGCAAGCGGCATAACAGTTGCACAGCCAATTTCTTCAAGATATTTGGCAAGAATCGGATCTGCATTTATATATGGAAGAACAACAAAATCTTCTTCAATCAGTCTTTTTGCAGCCTCTAGTGTTGCTATCGGGTCAGGTAAAAGATATTTTGCGTCTGGAATGACTTCCAACTTTACCCAGTTGTTAATTCCCATAGCTTTTGAAAGTCTTGCAACTCTTAGTGCTTCCTCTACTGTCTGACATCCTGCTGTATTTGGCAAAATCCAGAATCTATTGGTGTCTATATAATCCATAAGCCCCACATGCCCCGGTGCTCCTATATCAACTCTTCTTATTGCAACAGTAACTATTTCTGCACCGCTTGCAATATGCGCCTGTCTCATAGTTTCAAAATCATTAAACTTGCCTGTTCCGACCATTAAGCGGGAATTAAAAGTTTTACCTGCTATTGTTACTGTCATGATTTATCCCTTTTTTCTTTTATAATAATATAAAGATACACTGCAAAAACTCTTATTTCAAAGATTTTTTATAATGAAATCATACAACCTCATATATTTCCCTGAAATTAGCTCAACCAACGACCATGCGCTGAAAAATATTAACGATTTTTCTGACAGGGATATATTAATGGCGGAAATTCAGACCGCAGGCAAAGGGCAATTTGACAGAAAGTGGATTTCTGATAAGCCTGATAATATTTATATTTCTATAGTATTAAAACCTGAAATTAAAAAAGAAAATATGACATTATTACAGGATTTTTCGCTATATCTTGCGGTTAAAACCTGTAAAACTCTCGAAAAATATATTACTAGCCCCGCTATAAAGCCGCCAAACGATATTTTGATTAACGGCAAAAAGATTGCGGGAATTCTTGCGCAATGTTCCACAAGAGGGGATAAACTAAACGGCTTGATTCTGGGACTTGGAGTCAATTTAAATCTTGAAAAAAGCGATTTAAAAAAAATTGACCAGCCTGCTACCGCACTAAATATCGAGACTAATTCAATAATTCAACGGGATATTTTCCTTGAAAACCTGCTGACAAGCTTTTTTAGCGATTATGATGAATTTATAACTCAAGGCTTTATGCTTGTTGAAAAGGAATATAACAAAAGAAAAACTCCTCGTTAGAGGAGATTAAAAAGGTTTGTTAAGAATTTTATGGTTATTTGGTTTTGGTTGGTTGGTTGTTGGTTAGGATGTTTAGTTTGGGAAAGGGAAAGTTAAATTCTTTTAATTATATTTATTACCCTAAGGTTTTAAATGAAACTTCAATAT
>DYOT01000073.1 GCA_020720345.1 Candidatus Caenarcanum sp. | reverse complement strand
TTCAAAGTCAGTCATGGCAATAATATATAAATTACTTAAAGAATGACTCTATGTCCTGCAAAATTTCTGCTTCCTTCCTGAGTTCAGCAAAAAACAAAACCAGTTCATCTTCACTTATGCCAATATTTTTTAATACCTCATCATCAAAGGAGTTTGCGCTGAATATCTCATCATCAAGCACAAGATGAGAAAGAATATTTGCAAGATAAACAACTACTGCAAGCCTTTGGTGCTCTGTTGCCTCAAGGGGTGAGTGATGATAACGAATAACTTCAGAGATAGGCTCGGGCAAATTCCAGCTTTTCGCTACGTAATTACCGATAAAAGGATGATTAACATCACAATATTTTAGTTCCGAATTAAGAATATCCTCGTTTAAAAGAGGATTTGACGCCTCCAGAAGAGCGAGTGAATAATTATCATGATCATACTGGTCAAGTATAATTTTCCCTATATCGTGAAGAATTGCAGCGCTGAAAATATTTTCATCAGCCTGATAAAAAAGCTTCTGGTAAATGATTTTTGATGCAAGTGCTGTGAGCAGGGAATGTCTCCAAAAGTTTTTATAATCAAGACCTGCACTCATTCCTGCTTTTGACGAAAAAATCCTAAAAATACTTGATGAAAGCACAAGACTTTTTATTGTTGTAAATCCTAAAATTGTTATTGCATGCTGGATAGAACTAATTTGACCGGGAAATCCATAATAAGCAGAATTAACCAGCCTTAAAACCCTTGAAGTAAGACCGGGATCCTGAGAAATCAATCTACTCATCTGTGCAGCAGAAGATTTCGGATCCTGAACAAGTTCAGTTACTCTTACTACAACTTCCGGCAGAGATGGCAAGTCTCTTAATTTTTCCTTTAAAGTGCCTGATTTTTTTTCGGCTTTTTGCCCAACACTTAAAGGCGGCGCTTCAGTCAAAGAAAAAATTTCTATGCCGTATATTTTTAATTCCTGAATTATCCAGTTTCTCAGGTCTTCTTCCTGCGCAATCCTGTCAAAGCTATACACTAAAATAGCAGAAAATCCTTTTTCCGTAGCTATATTCATTATTTCAACCAGCGCATGCCTGGGTTCAGAATCTTTTTGAACTGTGTCAGTATAAGTTTTAACAAGCTCAAGCCTGTTTTCTTCACAGAAAGACCTGATTTTTTCCTGCTGAATTTTATTTTCTACCAGCCTGTCAGGACCTTTTAACTCGTAAGAAACTACATAACCGACTACATTCATGCTTTAGAACAAACCTGAAAATTATTAACTAATTAATAGTATAATTGCTGTATGTGCTAATACACAACATGTTTATAATTTATACTCAGCAAAAAGAAGAAAAGATAATGCAGATTGAAGAAAAACCAAAAGTTCCTTTTGATCCGGGATTTTCAAAATTCTCAACAGGTTTTCCCGTTGACGCATATGACTATTTAAATCAAATAACGCAACTAAAACATAATCATCAGAAAAAATTTGCTTTTACCGGACTGGAAAAACAACTAGTTCCAATAATAAAACTGTGCGCTTGTTTTTATTTAGGCTGCATACTTTGGGGAGTATATCTTTCCGTGAAATACAAGAATGATAACAGAGAAATTTCCGGCAATTTAATTCTTGAAATGCCGGATGAAGAGAAAAAAAACCTTGATAATAATGAAATTGATATTATTGTAAATTTTATAGAAAAATTTGAAAAATCAGCTAAATTTTACCTGAACCGCTCTTCAAGAATTTCTCCTGAGCTTATGCAGTATTTAAATATTTATAAAGAGTTTGCAATAATAAACGACAATTTTAAAAATTTAAAATATACCTGCGAAATTAAATTACCTGAACAGGTTGAGCATTTTTTAAATTTAAATGAAAATCAAATAGATGAATTGAAATATAAAATAGATGAAGCAATAAATTCAGAAAATCCTGAAATATTATTAAGCGCATGGCAATAACAATTAATAATTTATTAAAAATTACCTCTTAAATTTCCAATATGATATATTAAACACATGAGGCTTTTGTATTAAGGGTAAAATTAATGGGATTTGTAAATTGCAACAGGTGCAGCAAGCTATTTGACAGCACAAAGGACAATCTATGCCCTGAATGCAAAGAAATTGAAGCAATTACCATAAAAAAAATCACTGATTTTCTTCAATCTATTCAGCAATCATATAAAAAATCATGCTCTATAAAATCCATAAGTATTGCAACAGGTGTAAAAGTTCAGGAAATAGAACGGCTCTACAGATTAAACAAGCTCAGAGGCTTTACAGGATTATTTGACCTCGAATGTAAACTATGTGGAGAGAAATTCAAACCAACTGTTTTTTCAGGAGTTTGCTGTGAAAAATGCTCCAAAAAAGTTGAAGAAGTTATTCAAGAGCTGAAAGAATCCGCAAAATACGACAAAAAACCAATAATTGAAGAAGAAAAAGAAATTACTAGTTATGAAACATCAGAAACAAAACCCGCAAGCGGCATGCATGTAAATGACCCCAATAAAACAAGATGCGGGTTTAAAAAACATAATTAAGAAAATTTTTATACAATGCATTAAAAAGGACAGATTTAAAATCTGTCCTTTTTAATGCACATGAAGGGAATGTTTAAAAAGAAAAAAATATACAAAATATTTCTAGATGAGTTAATTAATTAGTTAAAGAGACTATGGACAAACCATTAATAACTGCAAATAAAAACCTATTATGGGCTATGCTTATCGAAACTATAATGTTTCGAATGGTTGAAAAGACCTTTTATTCAATCCACATAAAAAATAAAGATTATTTCAGAATGAAAAATCCAAAATATGCAACCCTTATTTACGGTTCTCACAGCTGCTTTTGGGATGGCAGTGTCGCATATTATATTTGCAAAAAAGTTTTTGACGCAAATTTATATATGATGATACAGGAATTATACAAGCTTCCCCTGTTATCGAGAATAGGAGGATTTTCAATAGAAACCTCTTCAGCATCCGAAGCCATTAAGTCAATAGATTATGCTGCAAATCTATTAAATGACAAAAATAATGCTATATGGATGTTCCCGCAAGGGAGAGTAATGCCGCCGGATTACAGACCTATAAAATTCAAAAGCGGATTATCAAACATTTGTACAAAGCTTAAAGGTGTTAACTTAATTCCTGTTTCCGCAAAGTATACTTATGTAAGACAGACCAAGCCGGAAGTTTTTATTGAAGTTGGCGAACCAATAACAGTTGAAAATACAATTTCAAATAAAAGAGCATATACAAGACAACTGGAAGAAAACTTTACCGCTCTGGCTAACTCTCAAATTGAAAATATTTCCAAAGGGGAATTCAATGGTTATGAATTGGTTTATCAGGACAAACTGCCGCTAATAAGACGCATTGAGCCCATTACAACCAAATTAATTTTTAATAAAAAATTTTTTAATTTTAGAAAATAATTTTTTCTGAAAATCGGAAATTTTTGTTATTTTTTATATATATGTGGCATATATATATCAGAAATGTCGAAATAACTTTAGAGGTCGAAGAAAGAGTATGTTTAAGAGATGGTATGACAAAGACCCTCGTCTAAGCCTGGCAGTTGCATGCCTGGAAAGAGCTGACGACAATTCAAGGAAAAAAATATCAAAAATTATTATTCAAAAGGCAAAAGCTTTTAATGTTTCTATCTTAGAACAGCCATTTCTATTTTTCAAAAGATGGTACGACGAAGACATGACGTTAAGAATGGCAATGGAATATTTACGGTCATCGCCGCCTAATATTCAAAAAATTCTGGCAGAAGTTATCATTATCAACATTTCTGTAAATCAATCTGTCTACGGCATTCGCAATAAATAAAAAAAATACTCCCGACTCATAACGGTCGGGATTACTTAAGGAGGGGTATATATCACTTCAAGTGATATAACATTACTACTTTAAAAAATCCGGTCAATAGAAACCGGATTTTTTGTAACTATATGTAAACTCTTTCTAATTTGCGTTATGAGCTGTTAATTTATTTAAACTGCTGATGTGTTCTTCGACGGTAAAATTCAACTTTGCTCCCAGATTAATAATAGCTGTAATAAACCGCTTATCATCCGCAACATTTTTGGAATATTTTATATCTTCAATAAAATCAGCTACCTTTGCGTAAATATTATTAAAATAAATATTTTGCGCTTCTGAAAGATCAAGTTTCAAATCAAGCTTATCAATCATATTCAATACTTCGAGAAGCGACTCATATTCTCCTATGTTTTTATTTTCAGCAAGAATTTCAACTTTCTTTGTTATGTATTCGCTGTAAATTTTCCTGGTTGGCTCAGTATCTATTTTGACGCCTATTCTGCTTGCTTCTTTACTCATATCTATTGCAGACTGGAGCAGATCAGGATTTTCAATATCCTCAGAAGTCTGTATCAGGTTATTGAAAGAGCTGCTTAAAGCATACTCAGCCGCTATTTTAAATTCTTCCGGTATCTGAAGACCAAGTTCATTTAACTGCATAATAGGCCCTCTGGCTTCATCATATAGATTTTCATAGGTGCTGGCAAATTGACGCAGTTTATCCTCAATAAGTATATTGATAATCTTACGTCTTTCCTCGATAAACAGGTTTTTAAGAGTAAAATATTCTTTGCCAAAATATTCGTCAAGCCCCCTGATAACTTCAGTAAGAGGCAAAGAATTATATTTTTCAATTAAGCTTTCTTTAATTTTATTGTATTCTGATTTTCCTGCAAAACCTCTTATTACGCAGTGGAAATCTTCTCCGCCAAAATGAAGCAGTGCAAAAATCATATCATGCTGTTCGAGAGTAACTTTGGAATTTACTTCGATTCTACCGATAATAATTTTTGTATCACCTTTTTTAGCTTTTTTATAATCGATTGTTTTAATGTTGTAGCAATAAATATCAGTTTCTTCTGCATACTCTTCAAACAGAGAGCTTATCGCCCAGTGGCTCACAACCTGTTTAACGCTAATAATAGAAGGTTTAACAAGTTTAATATAAAGATCTTTACCGGAACCAAGCTTTTTGATATTGCTATGTGCCTCTGATAAAAGCTGAAGAAATTTCGTTTCAAGGTCTATTTCCTGAAATTCTTCGGCAATTTGCATAGCTCTGGCGGCATATTTAAGAATTTGTATTGTTTCAATTCCAGAGATATCGGAAAAAAACCAGCCGCAGCTTGTATACATAAGCATGGCATATCTTTGCATTTCAAGCAGTTTTAAAACGCCTACAATTTCACTGTGATTAAGTTTTTTAATAGCTTCATGTGCGCAAAAAGCTTCAATTATTGTTTTATCCCTGTCCAAAATTATTTCTATGTAGCGATTTCTGGCTTTCCATGGATCTTTCAAGTACATAGCCGCATTTTTTTCATAAATGACTATTAATTCGTCTCTTAACCAGTCAAGCGCTTTCCTTAAAGGTTTTCTCCATTTTTGGTTCCAGCCCGGAGCAGCTCCTGTAGAGCATCCGCAATCATCCATCCATCTGCCCACGCCATGATCACAGCTCCACGCAGAAACAGGCTTAATTTCAACTTCCATTTCCGGCGGATATTTTTCTAAATATTCACTATAATTGGTTAATTGCAAACCTGAAAGCTCGATTCTTTTTTTAAGCGCATAAGATAAAGCCATATTTCCAAGCATTGTATGATGACCGTAACTTTCGCCGTCTGTTGCAATGTTTACAAGCTGGTCGTAATTTCTTGCGTATGACATACCTTCTTTAAGCCTTGATACAAAAGTATCCCCATTTCTTAATAGACTGTCAAATGCGACTGATTTTGATATCGAACCATCGTAAAAAAACAAATCTATATACCTGTCGGTGCCATCTTTTAAGTAGCATCTATATGCCCTGCCCGGATCGACATTTCCCCAGCTTACATCCTGCCAGGAATTTTCATCGGCAGAAAAAAATCTGGTTTTTTGAGCCTGAAACGGAGAAAGTACGGTATATTTCACTTCGCAGTCAGCCAACACTTTCAGAGTATCATAATCAACAGCTGTTTCAGCAAGCCAGACTCCTTCAGGAAACCTGCCAAAACGATATTGAAAATCCTTTATTCCCCATATCATTTGAGTATATTTATCTTTTTCATTAGAAAGAGGCATAATCATATGATTATAGACCTGTGCAAGCGCATTTCCATGACCTGAATATTTTTCTGCACTATTCTTGTCAGCAATTAAAATTCTTTCATATGTTTTGGGAGCATTTATTTCGAGCCATGACATGAGTGTTGGTCCAAAATTAAAACTTATCAGCTCATAGTTATTTACAATATCGATAACTTGATTTTTACAATTTACAATTCTTGAAACCGAATTTGGAGTATAGCATTCATGGGAAATTCTATCGTTCCAGTCGTGGTAAGGAAGCGCACTATCCTGTAATTCTATAGATTCCAGCCAGGGATTTTCTCTGGGTGGCTGATAAAAATGCCCGTGGACAGTTAAAAAATTTTTTTTATCCGGCATGAATAAATCCTCTTATTCTA
>DYOT01000072.1 GCA_020720345.1 Candidatus Caenarcanum sp. | reverse complement strand
TAGTTATTACGACTGCTTATCAAAATTTCAACCAAACATAGTATCGTAAAATCGAAAATTGTAATAGAATATTTAAATGGGAGATTATAAATGGAAGCTGCTAAAATCAAAAAAAATCCGAAGGACTCGCAAGTAAAAATGTCAGATAAAAAATTTAAGACCAAAGATGATTTATTTGAAGAAGAAGAAGCAGATGACGATTCTTTCGAATCAGACGATTTTGAGTTGCCTGAAGAAGATGAAGAAGTTGAAGAAGTTGTCGTCGAAAAAGAAACTTACTCTTCTGATGATGCTGTAAAAATTTATCTCCAACAAATCGGCAGAATTCCACTTCTCTCTACTGATCAGGAATTGGCAACTGCAAAGGAAATTAAGGAAACTGACAGCAAAAGGGCTAAAGAATTCCTTGTAAATGCAAATTTACGTCTAGTAGTAAGCATTGCAAAAAAATATATTGGCAGGGGGCTTTCCTTTCTTGATTTAATTCAGGAAGGAAATATGGGATTAATTAAAGCAGCAGAAAAATTTGATTACGCAAAGGGATATAAATTTAGTACGTACGCTACGTGGTGGATACAGCAAGCTATTACACGCGGCATAGCTGACAAGTCCAGGACAATAAGACTTCCTGTTCACATGATTGAGACTATAGGGAAAATTAAAAAAGCTACACATGACCTTACAAATGAACTTAACAGAAAGCCTTCCAAAGAAGAAATTGCAGAAAGACTGGATATTCCTTTATCAAAGTTAAGGGCGGTTATGAAATCAGCACAATCCACGATTAGCCTTGAAACGCCGCTTAACAAAAAGGAAGAAACAACCAGAATTGGTGATTTTCTTATAGACAACAGCTCTACATCTCCTGACACAAAGGTAATACAGGAAAACCTGTTTTCTGAAATCCAGAGAATCCTTGGTCAGCTAAGCCAGAAGGAAAGAGATGTGCTAATAATGCGGTTTGGTCTTGATGATGACGGAAACAAAAAAACGCTTGAAGAAATAGGTTCAAGGTATGGAGTTTCCAGAGAAAGAATTAGACAAATAGAAAACAGGGCTATAAGCAAGCTGAAAAGACTTTGCCGAAATAATAGAGGGGTTAAAAGCCTCAAAAACTATTTGGGCGAACTCTAATTTTCCTCATCTTTATCAATATAAATTTCTTCAGTTTCATCAACAGGAATTGGTTCATGGAAATTTGAGACTTTTTTGTATCCGTAAAGGAAGTATATAGTCATACCTACTGCAACCCATGCCGCAAACAGTATCAGGGTTTTAATTTTTACGGCAGAAACTATAAGTAGAAGACAGGATACCGCTCCGGCAATAGGTATAAATGGAGAAAAAGGCACTTTGAACGGTCTTGGTCTATCCGGGTCAACTTTTCTCAGAATTACCACGCTTATACAAACAAGCATAAATGCTGTAAATGTGCCGATGTTGCAGAGTTCTGCCGCTGCGTTAAGATCCAGTACCAGTATTAGTGAAGCAATTGTTCCGCCTAATATTAAAGTATTAAGGTGAGGTGTTTTGAATTTGTGGTGGACTCTGGAGAAAACTTCCGGCAGGAGATTATCTCTGGACATAGCATATAAAACCCTTGTAGCTCCAAGCTGAAGAACAAGAAGTACTGATGTCAGACCTGCTAAAGCTCCTATACATATAAAACCGCCTGTTAAAGATGATACCAGTTTATTTGAACCGCCTGCAAGAACAGTATTAAGAGCAACTGCTATAGGAGCGTGTGTATCGATTTGATTAAATGGAACCATTCCGGTAAGGACAGCAGCTACAATTATATATAGTAATGTACAGATTGCAAGCGAAGCTATTATGCCTATTGGAAGGTCTCTTTGAGGATTTTTTGTTTCTTCTGCTGCGGTAGATACTGCATCAAAGCCGATGTATGCAAAAAACATAAGATATGCACCCGCCATAATTCCTTTAATTCCATTTGGAACAAAAGGAGTCCAGTTTGCCGGATTTACATGGAATACTCCGATTCCTATAAAAAGCATAATAACAAGAATTTTAAGAATAACCATAAAAAATGCCATTCTTGTGCTTTCTTTTATACCGAAAAAGAGAAATGCGGTTACAACACCAATAATAAAAATTGCCGGTATATCAATACATATAGGTATTGGTCCAAGATGAGGAATCGCTGTTGCCGGGTTTAATCCTTTTTCCAGACAGATTTCGCTTGCCTTAGAATATTGATGGATAAGCCAAATAGGAGGATTGGTTATATAATCAGGCAAAACTCCTGAAAATCCTTTTATAAAATTCATAAAATAAGCTGACCAGCTGCTTGCTACGGTTATGTTTCCTATAGCATATTCAAGCATAAGCATCCAGCCTATAAACCACGCCATAACTTCACCAAGAGTGGCGTATGTGTAAGTGTAGGCACTACCAGCAATGGGAAGCATTGATGCAAATTCTGCATAGCATAGAGCGGCAAATGCACAGACTATTCCAGTTAAAGTAATTGAAACAATTATTGAAGGTCCAGCCCCAATCTGATCGGGACTTCCAGCAGAAGCAATTCCTATAAGGGCAAAAATCCCTGCCCCGATAATAGCTCCAATTCCTAAAATTGTTAAATCAAAAGCAGTAAGTGTTCTTTTAAGCTTATGATTTTTAGCATTATCAATTATGGCATCAGGATTTTTTTTTCTGAAAATACTGGTTGCTTTGCCTAAAAAAGCCGGTATAATACCTTCACTTTCCTGTTCTTTGCTAATTAGCTCATTTGCGGACATAATCCCTCCAGACAATTATATAGTAGATTTAATAACTTAAAGTGATAATTTCATGGTTACTTTACTACAATTGTAAATATAATTAAACAATAACCCAAGGGATTTTAACATTTATTCATAATTATTAAGAGTTTTCCCAATTATTTTAACCATGGAATCTCTTGTATTTTTGGGATATAAGACTTCGCAACTGTCGCCATACTTCAAAAGCCTATTCAATAAAATATCCTGATCTTCTATATATGCTGTAACTGTTATAGAGTAAGATTTTTCTCCAGAGTACACAACTTTTTCATTTTCATAAGGTCTGTAAACTTTCGCCAGATTACCTTTTAATTTAAATATAACAGGAGATAATATCTGGTTGTATTGTGATTGAGTCGGTAGCTGCTTTGCATCAATAATTTGTCCGAGCTTAATTAATTGAGTTTGTCCGATTACAGGGCTATAACCAGAAATATATACTTCATTTTTATCATATTTAATGTTTTTTAATTCAAAAATGACCTGTTTTTCTTCTGCCTCCTCAGAAAGTTTGTATTTAATCGATACCCTGCATTTGTCTTTTTTTAAGCTTTCAATTTTCTTTATAAGTTCAGCATAATGTTCATGACGAAAATAATCAGCCTCAGGATTTTCATTCTGGTTTAGTAATTCTTTGTTTAAAAGCTGTACCTGTTCATCAGGAATAATTTTTTGTAATTTTTTTAAAAAACTTTGATATTTTTCTATCAGTTTAATCTGGTGCAGGCTTTTTATATAAGAATCCATAATGGCAAGAACTTTTAATTGCCTTTCATTGAAATTTGAGAGAACAGGCGATTTTTCAAGTTCATAAGTGTATTTATTTGAAAGACAAGGTTTTGTGATTTTGTAACCTGCAACTCTTAAAGTGCTTATATATTTTAAAATTACATCTTTTGAAAAATATCTTGCAACCTGAGCATCTTTGGAAAATATTTCATTAAGCTGGCTGACATTAAAACGATCTTCATTTAAATGAAGCAATAAAAGAAGAATCCTGTATGCTGTAGAACTTACCTTTAATTTTTTAGTCATAATATTTTGCCACTATGTTAAGTAAATATCCTGATATGCCTCTGTCATTTTTTTTAGTTTGTAAATAATTTCCATTTTAATACTTTCTGGAGAAATAATAGTACAACTGCTGCCATAAGATAAAATCCCCTGAATAAATTTAAATTTATTAGATACTTGAGCCTGTATAAAAAATTCTTTGTCATTTTCTTCAAGAATTATTTCATAGCCAGAAGGAACAAATAAAAAAGTTGAATTTTTAGCAAGTTTATATTTTACTTCAAGAGCTTTATTATTAAGAGCTTTATTATTATTTTCTTTTAAATTTATAAGTTTTATGGCTTTTATTCTGTCTAATCTAAGATAGGTTGTTTCATTAATATCGTAACTATATCCCCATATGTAGAAAGAACCATTTTCAAGAGTTAATTTTTCTGCTTTTATAACTATTTCCTTTTCTCCTGAATTTGGAGAATTATATAAAATCATTATATTTTGATTTTCATTACAGTATTTTTCAATTAAATCAATATCCTGGCTAAAATTTTTAATGTCAATTTCACGGCATAAATCGGCTTTTTTTAAGAAAGTAAAAAGTTTTTTACTTTCCTGATTCATCTGTTTGTGAAGTTGGCAGAATAAATCATCCATTTCTACTGCCAACTTCCAGTTTCCAAGAGTTGATATATATTTTCGTACTTCTATAAGGGAGTTTATTTCTTCCTGAGAAAAATTTAGCTTGAAAGGGTTAGACTTTAGAATATATTTATATTCATTATTTTTTGTGGGTCTTAATATTTCACAGCCTATAGCTCTCAAAGTATTTATATAAATGCAGATTGTATCTTTCGAGAGCGCTCTCGAATCCTTGATATTTTCCTGCAATTTCTGATTTATTTCACTGTCGCTTAAAGGCTCTTTCAAAAGCATATCAAGGATTGATATAATTCTTAATGCTGTAACGCTAACATTATCAAGGTCTTTTAGCTCGTGTTTTATATTTTTTAAAGGCATGAAACTTTATACAACTTATTATACTCTAAAACAGCTATTATTAATAAAGATTAAACTATTTCAAAAATACAAATTAAGTAAACATGGTAAAGTATAACATACATAACCTGAAAACCTAAGAATATTCTAAAAAATCAACTGCTGTATTTTCGCTTTGTTAAGATTGATTACTAAAAAAATCATAACCCTGAACTATCGGAAATCTCCTCCCAACTCCAAAAGCTTTTGTAGTAACCTTTAATCCTAAAGCTGCCTGTCTTCTTTTGTATTCACAATTATTAATTTTCTTTACAATATTTACTATCAGTTCCTCAGAATATTTCCCTGACATTTCTGTAACAGATTTATTTTCTTCAACAAACATTTTTAAAATATCGTCAAGTATTTCATAAGGAGGAAGAGTGTCCTGATCAAGCTGATCGGGTCTGAGTTCAGCAGAAGGCGGTTTGATAATTGTATTTTCGGGGATAATTTCCATTTCTCTGTTTATATATTTAGCCAATCTGTAAACCATAATCTTTGTGACATCAGAAAGCACTGCCAGTCCACCACACATATCACCATAAAGCGTACAATAGCCTACAGATAATTCTGATTTATTTCCTGTTGTTATCAATAAATGCCCATATCGGTTTGAATGCATCATTAAAATGTTTGCCCTGATTCTTGCCTGAAGATTTTCTTCTGCTAAATCAAGCATTTTATGTTGTTCTTGTTGAATCGTATTTATGTATGCATCAAACATATTGGTTATCGGTATATTCAAAAACTCTATGCCAAGATTTTCAGCAATTTTCTGAGAATCCGCCACACTGCCTTCGCTTGAATAAATGCCCGGCATGGTTATTCCCGTTACGTTTTCTTTTCCCAGAGCGCAAACGGCAATAACAGCTGTAACCGCTGAATCAATTCCGCCTGACAGCCCTAAAACAACTTTTTTAAATCCAATTTTTCCGCAGTAATCTTTTAATCCTGTGCACAAAGCTTTAAATAGGCTTTCTTCTTCAGATTGTGAAGTATAATGAACCTCTCCAAGATTTGATTCAAGGTCATAAATAGACATATCTTCCTCAAAATCACTGCAAAGACATTTAATTTCCCCTTTTGAATCTATTACAAAGCTTGCTCCGTCAAAAAGAAGGTCGTCATTTCCGCCTATCTGATTTACATAGATAATTGGGACTTTATTTTTTACCGCAGTATTTTTAATTATTGAAAATCTGTCTTTTTCTTTATTAAGAAGATAAGGCGATGCAGAAATATTAATAACAGCATCTATTCCTTGTCTGGCAATACCTTCAGCGGGATCTATATGATATAATTGCCTTTTCCAGTAGTCTTTATCGTTCCATAAGTCTTCACATATTGTTATTCCAAATTTTTTGCCCTTATATTCTACATAAATGTCTTTATTCCCGGATTCAAAATATCTGGTTTCATCAAAAACATCGTAAAAAGGCAGTAATCTTTTATAATATTTTGCTAAAATTTCCCCATTTTTTATAAAAGCTGCGGCATTATGATATTTTTTACCTGCAATATCAGTATTTTTGTCGACATAACCGCAAATTACCGCTATGCCGTGTGAAGCCTCCCTGATTTCATCGAGGCATTTCAAATTATCGTTAACAAAATATTCAAAATCAAGCAAATCTCTCGGCGGATAGCCGGTGATTACCAGTTCTGAAAATATAACAAGGTCTGCGCCTTTTTCCTTTGC
>DYOT01000071.1 GCA_020720345.1 Candidatus Caenarcanum sp. | reverse complement strand
TAATAAAAGAAAGAAGACGAACCCTTGGAAAGATACAGCAGAAATATCTTAATAAAACAAATTGGAGAAGAAGGTCAGCAAAAAATCCTGAACTCAAAAGTTTTAGTTGCAGGAGCAGGCGGATTGGGTTCAACGGTAATTGCCAATCTGGCTTCTGCCGGAATTGGCAATATAGGCATAATTGACAATGATGTAGTAGAATTGTCAAATTTAAACAGGCAATTCGTGCATAAACTTAAAAACATCGGCATTAGCAAGGTCGATTCAGCCAAAAACTGGATTTTTGAGTATAATCCCGAGATCAATGTCCAAACATACAAGATAAGGCTTGATGAAAATAACAGCGATGAAGTTATATCAGCTTATGACTTTATCATAGACTGCTTTGATTCTTATAAATCAAAGTTTATACTTAATAAAACCTGCGTTAAAAACAAAAAACCTCTTATTCACGGAGGTATAACCGAATTTTCAGGACAGGTTATAACTATAATTCCTGGAGAATCAGCTTGTTTAAACTGCATCTTTCCAAATTATGATTTTAATGAATATGTTACAAAAGGAGCAATAAGTCCTGCTGTGAGCACTATTGCCTCAATACAAGCCATGGAAGCCTTAAAAATAATACTTGGCATAGATAAACTTATTATAAATCAGGTGTTGTCATATGATGGGCTAAATCAGGAATTCAAAAAAATTCCCGTAGCCAAAAACACTAATTGTCCGTTATGCAATGCTTTTAAAGTTTGCTGATAAATGTAAATTTTTATTTTTCCGGTATCAATTTTTATTTTTCATTTGTTTTTATTTATATAGAAATGTAAGTTGCGAGGAAAAATTTATGCTTTCAAAGAAATTACTGGATGAGTTAATGTGGAGTTATGATTCCAAGGAAAGTAAAGTTTATCAGTTTCATAGCGAAATTCAGCAAAATATTAACAGCAATCTGCATAATGGATTTAACAGTTTTGCAAAGACAAATATTGCCAGGGAAAAACCCGTAGATATAATTTTGTAATAATTTTAATATTTATAACGAAAAAAGAACACTAACAGGGAAATTGCCAAGTATATTCCCTATGTTTTGTGTTTCTGAAGCTGTAAAAATTTTTCTGGTAAATATATCCTGCCATGAAAGTTCGTTAAATTTTTCAGGTAAAATGATTCTTGTATCTTTCCAGATATCTTCTCCCAGGGGAAAAGGATTTTTTAATGAAATCATGTGATAAACAAGCCTTGGAACAATAATAACTGCTGATTTATTTTCAAAATTCCTTATAAAGGCAACAATATTATCTGATTTAACTCCTTCTACTGCGATTGGAATATAATTCCCCTTTTTAAACAGGTTAAAATTATTTTGCCTGAAATTTAACAGGGTGGATGTTAAAAAACATTTTATTTTTCCCGATTCAAGAGGCAAAAAAACTGAAATATCAGAAATCCCCTGCTTTAGAAGAGGCTTTATTTCGTTAAACACTTCCTGTGATTTATTAAAATCTACTGAAACCCTGTTATCAGGATCCACAAGGTTGTATTTCCACACTTCTTGTCCCTGATAAATATCAGGGATACCGGGACTGGTAAGCTTAAGAGTTTTCTGGGAAATAGAATTAAGATATCCTTTCAGCGCAATCTCTTTTTGAAAAGGCAGGAATTCTTTCCAAAAAAGGTGGTTTTCCGGGGAATTTATAACTCTTTTTATAAAATCAGTCAGGGCATTTTCATATTGAATATTAACATTTATCCAGCTCGTATGTGTTTTGGCTTCACGAATAGCTTTAATCATGTAATTTTCAAGCCTTCGGGAAATTTTTTTCACTTCTTCATTGTCGGGTTTTATATCCGGCCAAATTCCAAGTAATGCCTGATAAAATAGATATTCATCGTTCCTGTCTGGAATAAAATCATTATCAACTCTGGTTTTTCTCGATTTATTAACCCTGCTCCATTTGTTAATCTTTTTCTGCCACAGCTCAGATATTTCTGAAAGCACACAGAGTCTTGCTTTAACATCTTCGGAACACTTGGTATCGTGTGTAGAGCTTGTAATAAGCCCATAAGGAGTGTTATTTAACCTTGATATATTATGATTATGAAAATCATTAACTAAAATGCCAAAATTAACAGGATTTCCGCCAACTTCATTAAGGGCAATAAGCCTGTTATAATTATAAAAACCAGTATCTTCAAAGCCTTTTGCCATTAATGGCGCTGTATACTGTTGAAATTTCATTGCAAAATTCAAAATTTCCCTATAAATTTCTGATTGTCTGTCAGGTTCAAATTCACAAAGCAAAACTCTTTCTATAAAATCATAAAGAGATGGATCTGTTGACATACTGCGTTTTCTAGCCATTCCCACAGCCCATTTTATATAATCAAGGTTTTTTCCGCTTTTACTTCCGGCAGATATGTATGTCCTGTAAACAGGAAAGCATGCTATTACCTCTGTAAGCCCGTCTCTAAGGCTGTTAAGTGTATAATCTCTGGAAGCATAGTATTTTTGGGAAATACTGCTTAAGCTGTTGACAAGAGTGCTTAATTCACTGGTTAAAGCAGTTTTCATAATAAGTTTTTTACATTTAATAATTAATTCATTAAAATCAATCTTATTATTTATGAATTTATGATAAATTCTGGAAAATTTTCCTGCGTTTTTATTTTCTAAAAAAAGATGCGTAAGATCATTCAGGAATTCATAGCCAACAGTACCGTATATTGCCCATTCAGGTGAAAGTTTTTCAAACGGGGCAAGTATTTTTTCTGCAATAACATAAAAAGGCAAATCCTCTGAGGATAGAAATTTTTCTTTTGAATCATAAAAGTTTTCCCCGAGCCTTTGTGCAATTTCAAACTGAAGTTTTTTAAAGTAATTTACCGGGTCTAAAAGTCCGTCAGGATGGTCTACTCTCAATCCCTGAATTTTTTTCCTGCTTATTAAATCAAAAATTTTAGAGTGGGTAATGTTAAAAACCGTATTGTTTTCTGTTTTTAATCCGATTAGAGCATTTACATCAAAAAATCTTCTGTAATTGATTATATCTGATGAGACTCTCCAGTATGCAAGTCTGTATGGTTGCGCTTCTAGCATATTATGGACTTTTTTACAAGCATGAGGATTATCAGGACTGCATTTATGCTCTAAGAGATTCTCTTTTATAAAACTTGCAATAATTTTATTCTTATAAAAAACCTCTAAAAGCCTATTATAAGCGATTTCTTTTTCCCTGTTTCTTTCTTTTATTTTTTCCGCATTTCTTTCATCTATTTTAGGCAGGTTTTTAAATGCCGTTATTATGCTCTGATATTCAAGAAAATCCTTATTATTGATACCGACATAAAATTCAAGTTTATCAATATTATGTTCAAGAATCAAAGGATAGGAAGAAGGATTTATTGGAAATACCTGATCCGCATAAATCAGCTTAAACCGACCTAGTTTACTGTCAAAACAAAAATCAAACCCGCCGTTAATAAGAATATTTCCGTAGTGATCACCTAAAACAGGCATTAAAACTTTACCTGACAGTTCTTTTTTTAGAGGATTCCAATCAATATCAAAAAAATCAGCGTATTCAGAAGCCTGACCATTTTCCAGAACGTCCATCCACCATTTATTTTCACTCCCAAGCCCCATATGATTGGGAACTATATCAAGAATTATTCCCATTTTGTTTTTTGCAACCGTGTTGACGAATTTGTCAAAATCATTTTCAGAGCCGATTTCAGGATTTATACTGCTGTGATCGATTATGTCATACCCATGGAGGCTCCCTGTTTTTGCCCATAGCAAAGGAGAAGAATAAATGTGAGAAATGCCAATTTCCTTGAGGTAAGGAACTATTTTTTCAGCATCCCTAAAAGTAAAAAACCTGTTAAATTGCAATCTGTAAGTTGAAACAGGTATTTTGTCTTTATATTCTTCTTTTAGAGTATTTTTTTCCATAATATTTCTGCTTTTTGAGTTGTATCAGGTATTAAAAACCAGTTAACCTTCCGGTTTGCAAGGTTGGCAGTAAGCCATAAATATTCTCCATTTTTAATTTTCCACTTAACCCAAAAAGCGTTGTCATTTATAATTTTATATTTTGTTTTTGAATGCTCAATTTCGGGGATTAAAGGAATTATGTGTTTTTTTCTAATTTCAAGCATTTTTTTGTAAAAATTCAGAATTTTATTGTTTTTTAAATTTTTTATACAGTCCCAGTTAAGCTTGGAGTCAATAAAAACTTTTTCTGAAGTTACGTCAGGAATTTTGGAATGAAATAAGTTTGGGGTGTCAAGGGTAGGTGGTAAAAAATGAGAAAATTCCTTTAGCCGACCTTCTTTTACTGATTTTGAAAGCTTTTCTTCTAAATCGCAAAAGAAATAAAATGGCTGCTCACATCCGAATTCTTCGCCCATAAACAATAAGGGGACTGACGGAGAAAGAAGATACAAGCTTATTACAGCTTTAAGGGCTTCCTGATGGGTAAGTTTGGTTATTCTTTCCCCCATAAATCTGTTTCCCGCCTGATCATGATTTTGCAAAAAATTTATAAAACTTGTAGAAGAAAGATTTTTTGTAAATCCTTGAGCCAGAGTTTTAGCAAGATGATGAACGGGCTTATCGGTATATTTTTCGTAATAACCGGAACTTTCACCTGTTAAAAGAACATGCGCAGCATGGTGAAAATCGTCATTCCATTGCGCTGTAAAATATTCCGGCTCTTTTTTACTGTTCTGCTTGAGATAAGTTTTTTGGTTTACATCATTTTCAAGTATCAAATGCACATTTCTATTTTTAATTTCCCCTTTAATTTTTCTGGAAATTTCTTTTAATATATGCATATTTGAGACATCTTTTATAGTATGAACGGCATCAAATCTTAACCCGTCAAAGTGATATTCTTCAAGCCAGTAAAGTGCATTTTGAATATAAAAGTTCCTGACATTTCTATTTTTAAAATTTATGGCATCTCCCCACGGGATTTTATGCTCTGGATTAAAGAATTTAGACTTTGCATAAACATGCAGATAATTTCCCTCAGGACCAAAATGGTTGTATACAACATCCAGAAAGACCATCAATCCTTTTTTATGGGCTGTTTTTACAAGATTTTTCAGATCATTTGGCGTGCCATAAGTTTTATCAGGCGCAAAAAGCAAAACTCCGTCATAACCCCAGTTTCTCTTCCCCGGAAAATCCGCCACGGGCATAAGTTCTATAGCTGTTATGCCAAGAGAAATAAAATAGTCGAGTTTTTCCTCTATTGCTCGAAAAGTACCATCATTAGAGAAAGTGCCGGTATGAATTTCATAAATTACAGTTTCAATCCATGGACGACCTTTCCATTTAAAATCATTTTCCCAGTCAAATTCATCAGGGTCTATTATTAAACTTTCGTCATGCACATCTTTGATCTGGCATCTTGAAGCAGGATCAGGAACCATCATTCCGTTGTCAATTCGGAACATATATGCTGAGGCGGATTTAGCCAAATCTGTAACTACTTGGAACCAGCCGTCTTTCTTGGAATCCATAGGAAGCATGTCATGGTTTTTTATGCACAGCTGGGCTGTTTTTGAATCAGGCGCCCAAAAATTAAATTCTATACGCTTATCTGGTAAAATTTTTGTTCCGAAATCCATGTTTTTTACTTATTGCTACTCAACAAAATAAATTATATTAATTAAGGAAAAAACACATAATTCCACAACCAGTTATAAAAATGTAAACTAATGTTTCAATTTTTAACAATATATAATTAAAAACCTAAAGTAAAAACCTAATCAGTCCGATTAAGTCTATGTAAGTACAAAAACAAGTTTGGAAGAAGTAATAAGATTAGGGAGTGCAGTAATATATGGAATACAGCAGAAAAACCCCGATGACAAATATTTCAGAATCAGTTTTATTTTTGCTGAGAGGCGCTAAAAAAAGAAGATCACTGGCAGTCGCCAAAGCAAAGATGATACAGGGACAGTTAGGAGTCATACCGCGTCTTATAGCGGTTAAATAAGATTTGGGAAAATTGTGTTTTCTTCTTAATCTGCTCAAAGGGCAGATTTTTTATTTGCGAAGCAGGAGTTAAAACCGAAACGGCGATGCAAAGGCAGCGGCGTACAGGCTAACTCATTTATTTGCGAAGCAGGATATCTTAGGGTTTTCTTATTAAAACCAGGACTTCGTTTTTTCCTACCATTTTCAGGTTGTTTCTTGCCAATTCTTCTATACCGCTATAAGAAGAGTAGGTTTTAAGTTCTTCTTTTAGCTGGTAATTCTTTTGGGAAGCTCCCTTGTTCAAAGCTTTAAGCTGATGAATTTGCCTGTCTAGAGCTATTAACCTTGTTATATTTACGCCTGTTCCAAACACAAGCTGAAAAAGGCACACGCACATCACAGCAAAAAGCAAAACATAGTAGATTCGCTCTTTGTAAATTCTTCTTACGTGTTTCTTGTCAAGAGATTTTCTTTTTTCAGGCATAAAATAAAGTCTTATATTTATTACATAAGACTTTATTTTAATTAATAATTATTTTTATGTCTATAGAATGTGAACTTAT
>DYOT01000303.1 GCA_020720345.1 Candidatus Caenarcanum sp. | reverse complement strand
CAGGGCAAACGCATCAAATTTTTTATTTTCAAAATAGCTTATGATATGATAGAAAAATATTGCTGTAAAGTAAAAAATTTAAGGTATTAAGGATTGAGGAAAGGTATGGATAAAATTAAGCCTCCTTTGATTACGGAATATTTTTCAGATCTGACCGATCCCCGGATTGAGCGTGGAAAACTTCATAAGCTGTCAGATATTATTGTAATTGCGATCTGTGCGGTGATAAGCGGAGCAGAGGGATGGGAAGCTATCGAAGATTACGGAAATGCGAAAAAAGAATGGCTGAAAACTTTTCTTGAATTGCCTAATGATATACCTTCCCATGATACATTCAGCCGGATATTCTGTGCTATATCATATGAAGAATTTCAGAATAGCTTTACAAATTGGATTCATGCTGTTTTTAAAGTAACACATGGAGAAATAATCCCTATTGACGGAAAAACATTACGCCGTTCTTATAATCGGGCGGGCGGAAAGTCAGCTATTCATATGGTAAGTGCATGGGCTTGTAAAAACGGAGTGATACTCGGACAGGTAAAAACAGAGGAGAAGTCGAATGAGATTACAGCAATTCCGGAATTGCTCAGAATTTCGGAGTTAAAAGGATGTATTGTAACAATTGATGCTATGGGTTGTCAGAAAAATATTGCTGAACAGATAAAAGAAAAAGGAGCGGATTATGTTCCTGCTTTGAAAGGAAATCATGGAAATCTTTATGAAGATGTCAGACTTTTTTTTGAAGATGGTTTGAATAACAAAGAAATATCATTTTCGTGTTATGAGACGACGGACGGAGGGCATGGAAGAATCGAGGTCAGAAAATATTATACAACAGATGATATCGGCTGGTTGTACGGAAAAGAAAATCGGAAAGGTCTGAATATGATCGGAATGGTGGAAGCGGAACGACATATCGGGAATCACATAAGTAAGGAAATACGTTATTATATATCCAGCTTGGAGAACGATGCAGAGATATTTGCAAAAGCAGTAAGAGGACATTGGGAGATAGAAAATTGTGTTCACTGGGTATTGGATATAAGTTTTCGTGAAGACGAATGCCGTATAAGGAAAGGAAATGCTCCTCAGAATTTTTCAATTTTACGACATATTTCTCTTAACCTTTTAAAACAGGAGAAAACTTTGAAAAGAGGAATTAAGGCGAAACGCCGCAGGGCCGGATGGGATAATGATTATCTGCTGAAAGTCCTTGATAACTGATATAATTAAAATTTTAATGCGGTTGCCCTGA
>DYOT01000070.1 GCA_020720345.1 Candidatus Caenarcanum sp. | reverse complement strand
TTCTAATTTCAACCACAATATTTTTAATTAAATTAGCACACGTCAACCCGTTTTTATCAGGTACTACCTTGATTTTTACAAGCTCGTCTGTTTTTTCTTCTTCTGTTTTTGTTGGATCATTTATTATTTTATAATTTTCATGAAGCTTCTCAAAAATAACAGCCGGATTCTTTACTTTTTTTCCATTTATTTCTACCCCCAGAGGAGTTTCTAAATCAATTTCCGGAAGATCAACACGCCCTCCTGAAGCTCCGCCATGCCCGCCTCCATTGAATAGCAGTGCAAGCACTTCAGCCCAGATGCTTCCGTCTTGTGATCTAAAGGATAGACGCAAACCGTTTTGTTCTGCCAGATTTAATTTTTCGTCTAAAAATCCTTTTTTCTTGTCCTGACAGATTAATACAGCTATTCTGTCTTCGTCAAATATACTTGTATAATCTTGCTGGGCTGCTTTTTCAACCGGTGATGCCTGAAGATTAACCGGGGTCTCTCCATGTGCTGTGGGATCTCCACGGAGTATGTTCATTACTTCGCTGTATTTGAAAGCATTTTGTATATCAAGAAAAGTTGTTTCTGCTGTTTTAGATTCATATTTTTCTGTTTTTCTGGCAAGACTCCAAACATCAAACATATCATCATAATCGACCTGAACAATACCGAGTCCTAATGTTTCAAAGGTGGATTTGCCTTTAATAGCGTGTTTTAACATTGTTTCTCTGGCTGTTAACGGCAAATTAGGCAACTTTTTGTCTTTAATATCATAACTAATTTCATCATGCAGCCATTTTTTATCTATACTTTCGTGAAGACTGTATGTAGATGCCATTAACCATTTTGACATACCCTCCGGCATGAAGTTTGGTCTTTGCTGTGCAGGCATTAACATATGCTGAGGGAGAAGGTTTGCTGTTCTCAGGAAAGAACCTGTATCAGTTGACATACCTGCAACAACGCTGGCAACAAATGCTTTGAATTTATCCTGCATGTCCTGAGTCTTAAACACCTTATCAGCTTTGATCTCGTCGTTTCCTATTTTGTTCAGGACAGGCAACATTTTGGAAGCCAGAATGCCAACCATTTGAGTAGCGGCAGGGACTGCGTCCGCAACCCAGAACAAATTGTCCTTTTTTATTTTAGGTATATCTATGCCTGTCTCTTCTTTTGCCTCTAGCCATTCATTTGCTCTGTGGGGATGATGATCAATATAAATAACTTTTTTTGCATCCTGAAGATATCGTTTGAAAGCTCCTGAAAAACGTTGAGGAGTAGGTACGTCAAACAGTACAACCACGTCATACTTGTCTTTCAGCCCAAGAGTATTGCCTTCTTTTTTGACTTTTTTCATATCTGTTAATTCGTCCTGAAGAATTTCAATTTCGGAATTTACAACTTCACTTTCAGGTCTATCCTGCAATTGAGTAATTTCGTCCCCTAAGTTTTCTTCACGTTCAGGATTAAGCGCGCGTTTTATTCCGCCGTCAATTCCGGGTAATTTATGCCGGAATAATCCAGGGATTTTATCATCTATAGCGCAATCAACATGCTTTTGATTTTTATCAGGGTATTTCAGTTCAATGGCGTTTTTGAATCCCAGTATGCAGCCCAGAGTATCCCCATCAGGTTTACAGTGTCCTACAAGTAAAATCTTTTTATTTTCAGGATTTTCTATTTCTTTTAATATATTATTAATAACTTCTGTCATTTTTTCTGCTGATTTTGGGTCTTTTGTTTTTTCTGTTTCGTGATCAAATATTAACTTTAAAACCTCATCGGGTGAAGTTTTCGGCTGGTACACCATTGCTTTCTTTTTACAGTCAGGATCATTTAAGATTTCATTAAATGCCTGCTCTATTTTTTCTCTTTTTTCAGGATCTTTTCCGTAGTAAAGCATGTTAGCACGCAGCCCGATGGTTGGTGCTCCCTTTGTTGTACCTGCAATAGCATTTGATAACGTAAATTTTATATCATCACAGTAATCAGGATTGTTTAAAAAACTCTGAATTTTTGGAAAAATTTGATCAGGAACCCTTCCAATATCCCCTAAGTTTTTGTAAGAAAGAGATGCCGTGCTTAAAGGCTCTGGTTTATAAATTGTTTTCAGCTTGAATTTTAAGTTATCACCATCTTTCCAGTCACTATTAGCCAGTTTATTTACTGAATTTGGCTGTGGAATTATAAAACCGTTTTTATCTTTTCTATAATTCATTTTTGCATTAGGATCAATCGAATTTGTCTGGTTTCGCTGAACGCCTGAAACTCTCATTTGAATACCAATAGGCTGAATTTTATCAGGGTCATTAAGTCCTGTAAATGAGATGTAATGAATAACATTTGCATTTTGTCTGTAAGCAAAATTATTGCCGGTGAAAGAAATGATATTAGTTGCAGGGCTTATATCAAATTTGTCTGATATAGGATTGCAGTTGATTTTATTGCAATAATTATTGCCTGAAGGCAAAGCACCAATTTTTTGGTTCTGTCTAAAAATTTCCATTCCAGCTATATTTATCATCATGATCTTCCTTAAAACAAAATGCGTGAAAATTTAACATTTCTCACATATGTTTAAAGAACTCTGATAAAAAAAAGTGATATCAAAATTGTAAAAAACTTTTGTGATTTTTAAGAAATCCTTTATTTACAGGGATTTAAGCAATAAAATTCAACTTAATATTTATTAATATGTGAAATATTTATTTAATTTTAGGTAAATATTTTGCCCAGTCGTCTCCAAGTTTGCTAAAAAAATCATGAGCTTTTACAACATCATCATAAGTTATAGGTTCCGGCTCATCATTAAGCACTACAGGTATAGTTTCATCTATGCAAGCATCTTCCTCAAATTTAAGGCTGTTGTTGTATTTAGCTCGATCAACCCCCAGTATGGCAAGTCCGAGATTTTTCCCGCAGCTTGAACAGACTATTCTTACAAGAACATTGTTTGTTTCCTGCCGAACAAGCTGAATGCTGTCATCTTTAAAAAATTCCTGACAGTTGGCGCATTTTATATGAGAAAAAAATTCATAAATAAAGTCAATATAGTTCATTATATGCCTAACTCAATTTCTCGCTTATATTATGCCATTATTTCAGGATTTGAACAATACTTTTGTTTAATTAAACAAAAGTATTTATAAGATTAGTTTATTATTTTCTGTTCAGTATTTTAAGGATATAATTTAAAAGCAAAAGCCAATTAATTACGGAGAAATAATAAATGATAATAGTAATGGAACCTGCCGCAAAAGAAGAAGATATACAGCGTGTTGTCAGAAAAATGGAAAGCCTTGGTTTTAGAATAATTTTGAACAGGGGCGATGTAATGACAGTAGTTGCGGCTGTTGGAGATAAAAGACTTATTGACCCTGCAACTATTGCCTCAATGGAAGAAGTTAGAGAAGTTAAGCTTATTCAGGAACCATTTAAGCTTGCCAGTCGAGAAAGTCAACGAACAGATACCGTCATAGACCTTGGACTGGGGGTAAAAATTGGTGGAAATTCTGCTCCTGTTATTATGGCAGGACCTTGCAGCGTGGAAGATGATATTGAAGGGCTTTTGAAAACTGCTTACGCCATAAGGGATGCCGGAGCAAAGGTATTAAGAGGCGGCGCTTTTAAGCCCAGAACTAGTCCTTATGACTTTCAGGGGTTGGAAGAACTGGGGCTTAAATATCTTGCGGAAGCCGGAAAAAAAGCAGGGCTTCTTGTCGCTACAGAAGTTATGGATAGTCAGGATGTCGATTTAGTTGCGGATTATGCTGATATTGTCCAGATAGGCGCAAGAAACATGCAAAATTTCAAGCTTTTAAAAGCTGTCGGAAAAATAAGCAAGCCAGTCATCCTTAAAAGAGGACCAGCGGCTACTGTTAGAGAATTTTTGCTTGCGGCAGAACACATTATGCACAATGGTAACGCCAACGTAATCCTGTGCGAAAGAGGAATTTTAGGTGTTGATTCACATTTTACAAGGAATACGCTTGACCTTTTGGCTGTTCCTGTTATTAAAAAATATTCACATCTTCCTGTAATAATTGACCCGAGCCATGGCACAGGCAGAAGATATTTAATTTCTCCGGCTTCAAAAGCTGCACTTGTAATCGGAGCGCACGGTCTGCTTGTTGAGGTTCATCATGATCCTGACAATGCATATTCTGACGGAGCACAAAGTTTAACATTAGATCAATTTTCATCTATGATGAAAGAAATTAGTGAACTTGAAAAAGCAATTTCAAAAACTTTAGAGATTAAAAAATAATTAATTGAGTAATCCGGTTTAATGTATAATAATTTTTGATAAAAGGTATTTATATCTAATGAATATTCCTGAAATAATCAATGAATTAAATAAAAAATTAAAAGAAAAATATGCTGATTTTAGCGGTTCATATTTTTACGGTTCCAGAGCTGTTGAAAACTTTGAAGAAAATAGCGATGTAGACTTAGTTGGAATATTTAATGATATAAATCGTGAAAAACGGATGGAAATGTGGGATATAATTGGAGAGTTGGAATATAAATACAACATATTTATAGATTTTCAGCCGATGACAGAATTTGAACTGAAAAGAAACTCTATATATTTTAATGAAGTAACACAAAAAGGCTCTTTTTATGGAATATAACAAACAGGATTTAATTAAATATTCTCTGGAAAAAGCTGATATTGCCCTTAGTGATGCTGAGTTTACTTTAAAAAATGATAAACTTTATATGACTCAAAATAGAATTTATTATGCAATTTTTTATTCAGTAATGGCATTAGGTTATTTTTATGATTTTATAACTTCAAAGCATAGTGCTCTTATAAGTTGGTTTAATAGAAAATTCATTTATGAGGATAAAATTTTTAATAAAGAATTATTCAGAATATATAAGGAATCCTTTGAAAATAGAAATAAGAGCGATTATGAGTTTACCTGGAAGCCTAATTCGGAAAATTTAAAAAAAGATTTAGAAGATGCTGAAAATTTCATAAGAAAAATCAAAGAACATATAAAATGAAATATATATCAATTTTAGACATAATAGGTCCGTCAATGATAGGTCCTTCCAGTTCACACACTGCCGGGGCAGTCAGGCTTGGTTTGCTCGCCAGAAATATCTATGGAAGTAAACCGGGATGGGTAAAATTCACTTTGTATAACTCTTTTGCCAAAACAGGAAAAGGACACGGCACTGATAAAGCTTTAATTGCAGGGATTCTTGGATTTAATGTAGACGACCCGCGAATCAGAAATTCTTATGAATATGCAAAAAATGAATCAATTCAAATTGAATTTGCAGCAGAAGACGATCCTTTAAGGCATCCTAATGCTGTTGATTTTACATTTTATAATGAAGCGAGCATGTTTATTTCAGGAAAATCACTCGGGGCAGGTGAAGTTGAAATTGACAATATAAAAGGCTTTAAGGCAAGCATCAGGGGAGATTTGCATACTATTTTTATTATTCACAAGGATAAACCCGGCATGTTGTCCAGAGTTACAGAGTTTATACAGGAAGCGAATCTTAATATAGCTACCCTTCTCTGCGAACGAAATGAAAAAGGGAAAGAAGCCGCAATGACAATATGTCTTGATTCCGTGCCTTCAGAAGACCTTATTAACTCTATTCAAAATATATCAGGTGTTTATATTGTCAGAAGTATAGATGTACTTAAAAAATAAAGAAAATTACAGGAAAAATTATGAAAAACATTGAAAATTTTCAGGAATTAATAGACTCAGCAAGGAGTAATAAGAAAATAACTCTGGTATTCCAAGAGCTTGAATGTTCTATGCTTGAAAAAGAAATTACTGAGCTTAGAAAAATAATGTCAAAACATTTGAACACTATGAAAGCAGCAATAAAACAGGGGCTTGAAACATGCCAGCTTTCCGAAAGCGGCATGTCAGGGACAGATTCCAGCAAAATATTTCAACGTTATCAGCAAAGTGAAAAATTGCCTTGCAATATGCTTTTTGGAAAAATAATCAGCTATGCATTAGCAACTATGGAAGAAAACCAGAGAATGGGTAAGGTTGTTGCCTGCCCAACGGCAGGTTCATGCGGAATAGTTCCGGCAGTAATTACAGCTTATGCTGAAGAAATGGGAATAAGTGTTGAAAAACAGATTGATGCAATGTTTACGGCTGGCGGTATTGGTAAAATAGTTGCGCAGAGAATGCCTCTTGCCGGTGCTGTAGCTGGATGTCAGGCAGAATGCGGAGTGGCAGGAGCAATGGCTGCCGCTGCCATCGTAGATATGCTTGACGGAAATAATTCGCAGATAATAAATGCTGCTGCTTTAGCTCTTAAAAATATAATGGGGCTTGCCTGTGATCCAATAGCAGGGCTTGTGGAAGTCCCCTGCATAAAAAGAAATTCTTTTCTGGGGATTCATGCTGTTGCCGCTTCTGAAATGGCGCTTGCAGGGATTGAATCATTCGTTCCGATAGATGAAATAATTGATGCAATGATTCAAATAGGCAATTTAATGTCGCCTGTTATTAAAGAATCAAGCGAAGGCGGTCTGGCAGTTACTAAAACAGCATTAGAACTCAATAAAAAGCTTGAAAATCTCTGGGATTATCAAGTATCTTGATTTTTAATAATAAAATTTTTATCTACTACTTTTAATACTTGAACAAAAATTATGTTTCAATTATAAAAAGAACAAAGG
>DYOT01000069.1 GCA_020720345.1 Candidatus Caenarcanum sp. | reverse complement strand
TAGTAGATAGAATATATTATTTTTTTTATGTTTTTTCATCATAAAAAACATTATTTAAGGATTTTAAATGACTATATCCGTTGTAATCCATACTTATAACTCCGAAAAATATCTGGAAGAATGTCTGGAATCTGTTAAATCTGTTGAAGAAATTGTTATTTGCGATATGCATTCAACTGATAGAACTATAGAAATTGCAGAAAAATACGGTGCAAAAATTGTTTATCATGAAAATCTCGGGTTTGCTGATCCTGCAAGAAATTTTGCATTATCACAGGCTACTCAGGATTGGATTCTTGTTCTTGATTCTGATGAAATAGTACCCAAAGAGCTTCTGGAATATTTAAGAGAGTATACAACAAGCTATAAAACTAATTATGTAGTTGTTTATATTTCCAGAAAGAATATACTCGTCGGAAAAGTTTTATGGTCATGGTATCCTAATCAGATTATGCGGTTTTTTAAAAATGGCGCAGTTACTTTTGACGAAAAAGTACATTGTACCCCTACTACCCATGGTTCGGTAGGGGAATTTTTTATTGATCCTAAAAGAACAGAGCTTGCTTTAATTCATTATAATTATGATTCTATTGAAGCTTTTATCTCAAGAATGAATAAATACACTTCTCTTGAGCTTGAAAAATTTAAAGAAAGAGATATTAAATTTTCGTCGGAACTGATGTTCACAAGACCCATAGCTGAATTTATTAAAAGATATTTTCTGAAAAAAGGCTATAATGACGGCTGGCATGGATTTATTTTTGCTGTGTTGATGGGGTTTTATAAATTTGTTGCAATAACAAAACTCTGGCAATCAGAGCTTAAAAATAAAGAATTAGCTGCTAAAACAGACGACGCTGGTATAATTTAAATTTGTTTTTAAATTCCTGCTTTATAACTAAAACAGGAATTTAAACTAAGTATAAGAAGAGTATGAGTTATTTAAGCCTGTAATTGTGGTATAAAATAATATTATCGGATATTATTGGAGCAATAAAAATTGTACATAATTTACAATATAGCCTTAATAATTCTTGCAATAATTTTTAGTCCCGTTATTTTAATTGCATTTTTGATAAAGCCTAAATTAAGAGCAGGTTTTTGGCATAAAATGGGATTTTATTATCCTGTCATTCATGGAGAGGCGTATAGACAAGTAATTAAGCGTTCGACGTTTGAGTTTGGTTATCTGAGTTGCAGTTTTGCTCTTGAGCGCAGGAATCTTCCTAAGCAGTCTATATGGTTTCATGCTGTATCAGTTGGAGAAATTAACGCTATAGAGGCTCTTATAAAAAAAACTAAAAAGAAATTTCCAGAATACAGCATCGCAATTACAACGACTACAAAAACCGGACAGGAAGTAGCAAAAAAAAAGTTGAAAAATATTGCTGATATAATCACTTATTTTCCTTATGATTTTAGTTTTTCTGTACAATCTGCAATTAAAGCCTTAAATCCTAAAATAGTTGTTATTGCAGAAACTGAAATCTGGCCATGCTTTTGCAAGCAAATAAATAAAGCAAAAACACCGCTAATCCTTGTTAATGGCAGAATTTCCCCTAATTCCTATAAAGGATATAAAAAGTTCCGTTTTTTATTTGAAAAAATTCTGGGAAACTTTTCTTCTATCCTCATGCAGACTGAAACTGACAGAGAAAGAATTATTGATATAGGAGCTAAGCCGGAAAAAGTTGAAATCATGGGAAATCTCAAATTTGATCTTTCAACGGTATTAAATAAAGACGAAATTAAAGAGTTCAAAAAATCATTAAAAATAGAAGATAATAAAATTTTAATTGCAGGAAGCACACATAAAGGCGAAGATGAAATAATTATAAGTGTCTATAAAAAATTAAAAACTGAGTTTAAAGACCTGAAATTAATAATCGCGCCAAGACATCCGGAAAGAAATTGCCAGGTTCTCAAATTAATTTGTGCAACCGGGTTTAATATCGGATTAAGAAGCAAAAACAGCAATTTTAAGCATTCCGACATAATTTTAATTGATACTATGGGAGAATTAAGCAAATTATATTCTGTTGCTGATGTTGCATTTATAGGAGGAAGTTTTTCAGGGACAGGCGGACATAATCCTCTTGAAGCGGCTATTTACGGGATTCCTGTCTTTTCAGGACCGACAGTTTATAATTTTAAGGATATTTATGGATTTATGACTAAAACACCAGCTGCAATTCTTGTAGAAGATGAGCTTGAACTGTCTGTAAAAATAAGAGAACTTTTTAAAGAAAAAGAAAAATATTTAGAAGCCAGTAAAGCATGTACAAGTATTTTTGAATCAAATAAAGGGGCTCTTGATTTTGCAATTGAGCGTATGGAAAAATTTTTCTTAATAGCTGAAAAATAATCTTTTGTTAAGCATTTGTAAAGATTATAAATTTAAAAAACAAAATATAGCAATTTTATATAGCTTTTATTTTTCTTATATATATAAGAGCATAATAAGGTTAATATTTTAATCGCAACTTTTCACATAGGAGGAAAAATACATGAGCATTGGAAACTATTATGGACAGCAGCAGAGCTATGGCAATTATGGACAACAGCAGGGCTATCCCTCGCAGTATCCCTATGGACAACAGCAAAGTTATGGCTCCTACATGCCCTCTCCCAATTATAATGATGGGATGAATATGTATGGTCAGCCGGTAAACAATTATGCTATGCTGACAGCCGGAAAAACGGCAGCAACTTATAACACAGGATATGGCATAGATTTTAGTAATATACCAAATGCCCAAATGTATATTACAAATGAAATGCAAAGCCCCGATGAGCTTAGGGTACACAATGGCATCTCCAGCCTGCCGCTTCTAATGGGTACTGAATTAAACAGTTATCTTGTGCCAATGCAATCATATGGAAATCAAGGATACGGCATGCAGCCAATGCAAGGATATAATATGCCGCAATGGTTCGGATATCCGCAATATGGTACACCATCC
Source organism: Candidatus Caenarcanum sp. (assembly GCA_020720345.1). Taxonomy (GTDB): domain Bacteria; phylum Cyanobacteriota; class Vampirovibrionia; order Gastranaerophilales; family UBA9971; genus DYOT01. The sequence continues at coordinate 3,768 of DYOT01000069.1, read as the reverse complement.
TATGGTATTCAAGCTTACAGCATGCAGGCATCGGGTGTCCAGATCTACGGGATGCCGCCTCAACAACCCCAGTGCCAAACAGGAGGATTTGATATAACAGGCATACTTTCCTCTTTTACAAATTCAATGAGTTCGATGATTTCAGCTTGTGTAGGCAATAATGGAAATCATTACGGTCAAAATAGATATTAGAAAACTATAATCATAATAAAAATTCAGTAAAGAGCTGTCTCATTAAGAGATAGCTCTTTAGCTATAAATATCTCTTTCGCCGTTTTCTACTCTTGAAAGCATGGATTTAACTTTATGAAGAAGTTTTTCATCGTTAATTCCTTCTAAATACCGGCTTATTGCGTTTAATCCAACATTTTTTGTTTCAGGGCTTGCATAGTCATCTAGATATTCCCTGAAAGTTACAAGAGCATTAGGCTGGCAAAATCTCTGTATTAATCCCGGCTTTGCCAGATCCATAAAATCTTTTCCAACTCTACCGAGCCTGTAGCAGCTTGTACAAAAGCTTGGTAAATATCCTGATTCAGAAAGTTCTTTTATAACTTCGTCAAGGCTTCTATGATCTCCTACTGTAAACTGTTCAGTTGAATTATCCTCACTATATCCACCAGGATTTGTTTTAGAGCCTGCGCTGACCTGGGAGATGCCTAGCTCAAGACCTTCTCTTCTGAATTTTGAAGTTTCTCTTGTTGTAAGAATTATTCCGGTGTACGGAACAGAAATTCTTAATATTGCAATAATTTTTTTAAACGTTTTATCATCAATTGCAAATGGCGGCTTTTCAGAAATTTCTGAGCCGCTTGCGGGTTCAATTCTGGGAACAGAAATAGTATGAGGACCGGTACCGTATTTTTTATCCAGATGTTGGGCATGAGAAAGCAGCGCAAGCACTTCAAACCTATAATCTGTCAATCCGAAAAGCACGCCCGCTCCTACATCATTTAGACCTGCCTGTAGAGCCCTGTCCATTGTTTTAACCCTGTATTCATAATTTGCCTTCAATCCTGTAGGATGCATTTTTTTATAGGTTTCTTCGTGGTAGGTTTCCTGAAATGACTGGTATGTTCCTATATTAAATGATTTTAGCCGTTTAAACTCTTCAATGGAAAGAGGGGCAATATTTATGTTTATTCTTCTGACTTCCCCGTTCATTATTTTTAATTCATACATTTTTTGTATAATTTCTTCAATATAATCAAGATTGACGGCATTTTTATCCTCACCTGCCACAAGAAGAATCCTTTTATGCCCCATGTTTACAATTTTCTGGGCTTCCTGAACAACTTCGTCTACGGTAAGTTTGCGTCTTATTATATCTTTGTTGTCGTAGCGAAATCCGCAGTAAAGGCAGTTATTAGTGCAATAATTACTAACATACAGGGGAGAAAACAAAACTATACGCTTGCCGTAAATTTTTTCTTTTACAGTCTTTGCAGCCTTAAAAAGTTTATCAAGTGTTTCATCATCATCTATATTTAATAAATAAGCTGTTTCTTCTACGCTAAGTCCTTTTAAATTCAACGCATTGTTTAAAATTTCGTCAATTTTACTTTGTGTCGGCTTTAATTCCATTAAGTCATTTATTTGCTTTTCAGGAATAATTTGTTCTGAAAGTTTGGACATTTTATATTTTTCCCTCTTCTTAAAATTTTAATAACTAAATTTATTTTCTAATCAAGCATACCGGACTCTTGAACTTTGCCGAGGAGCTTGGCAAGCGGCTTATTTCTGTTCTCTCCGCAGGTTATATATTCCATTATTTTTTGTAAAACAATATTTTTTTTGTCTACGCCGAGTCTTTTAAAATAATTGTTTACTGTGGTTCCAGGCTGCCAGCCGCTTATGAAATCAAACTGCGCCCCAAATTTTTTTAATCCTTCGGTCGCTTTTTTTACCTGATCACTTGCAGGCAGTTTTGAAGTTTCAATTAATATTTGTTCAAGATTTTGCTGCAACATTCCGTATGAGCCTGCCGAATATTTAATTTTAGCTGAAGCGCCAAAAGCAGGGCTTTTAGCTCTTGGGGAAGTATTATAAGGGATGAAAGAGTTAACTTTTAAAAACATAATTTTATCCTTTCTACCCGGGAGGCCAGTTTAAAGGTCTTCCGCCCAAAACATGCAAATGTACATGAAAAACGGTCTGACCTGCTTCCCTTCCGGTATTTATTACAGTCCTGTAATTTTCTTTTATGCCAAGCTTTTCCGCTGTTTTTTGTGCTCCTTCAAGAAGTTTCCCCATCAATTCAATATTGTTAAGGTCATTTAACGAAGAAAAATGTTCTCTGGGAATTATAAGGGCATGCCAGGGAGCCTGCGGGTTAACGTCATTAAAAGAAACATAATCTTCTGTTTCCATAATGAAATCGGTTTTTATCTCTCCCGAGGCTATTTTGCAGAATATACAATTTTTATTTGTCATTTTTAACCCTACGAGATAGCTGTAGCCTTCAAAAAATTCATTTATATTATTGGAGTATACATCAAAATTATAAGTGTTTAAAAATATTTGATTTATAAATTATTAGCTTATTATATTTGCTCTGTATATTTTAAAATAAGGATAAAGCCTTATTATTCTTTCAATATCAGTTTTTTTTAACCTGTTTCTTAAAGTTGCGGATATCTTTTCAACAGGAATTTTATGATTATAGTATAAATCACAAGCCCTATACTCCATTTTAATAACATCTTTTGGCTTTTTCTTAAGATCAAGCTTGCAGGCATGCGCTGCTATAAGGTCATTTATAGCGGATTTGTCTATTTTAATATCAAATTTATGTCTTTTTAAAATAGTTAAATACGATTTAGGAAAATTTTTCAGCCCGGCTGTTTCAAAAAAACAATTATTATCGATAATATCGTAAGCTAATTTATATTTACCGTTACATTCGGTAATATTTTCAAATAAATAATATAATTTGCCTTTTCCTTCTGCTTCTTGCTTATAATCTAATATAGCAACATAAACACCGTATAGCCAGCCTTCAAACAATGTTTTAATTTCAGGATATTTATAGAAAAGAATATTTTTCTTTTCAGAGATTTTTTTAGCTAAAAATTGTTCGTATTTGCTCTCCAGCTTAGCCATTTCTAACTGTTTTTGCTCTTTTTCCTCGAGAGTTTTTCTAAAAGTCATTATAAATCCTTAAATTTCAATAATATTGTACCTTAAATATATTTCTGAAATTATATTGCGATTTATTAAGTTTAATTTATACACTTGTCTTTTTTTTAAATTGTTTAATAATATAATTGGTAGTAAAAATATATTTTAATTTCAAAGAAAGAGAATCAAAATGTTCAATCAAAATTTCACAGACCAAGAATTACAATGCGCAGATTGCGGGCAAAGTTTCATTTTCAGTGCGGAAGATCAAGAATTTTATGCACAAAAAAGATATTCTACCCCAAAAAGATGTTCTACTTGCAGAGCAAATAGAAAAGCTAATGACACCCGTGGCGGCGGCGGTGGCGGCAGAGGCGGACAAGGCGGTTATGGCGGCGGATCTGGCAGACCTCAATACAGTGCTGTTTGTGCCGGTTGTGGCATTGACACAACTGTTCCTTTTGAGCCTAAAGGTGATAGACCGGTTTATTGTTCTGATTGTTATAGAAATAACAGATAATAATAAATAAAAAAACATAGTAATTACAAGAATCCAGAAGTAATAAAATTTTATTGCCTCTGGATTTTTGTTATAAAAAAATACATCTTTTGTAACTAATTGTAACAGTATATACTTTTTATGCATAT
>DYOT01000302.1 GCA_020720345.1 Candidatus Caenarcanum sp. | reverse complement strand
GTCAGGAAAAGAAGGAGGTAGGCTTTAGCCTCGACGTGGCAATCCAAAAAGATAAGAATTAAATGTTTTTAAAGTGGCTTTAACAAGAAAAACTCAATTTTCTTTGGATTGCTTCACTGCGGTTCGCAATGACAATTCGCATCTTTTAGCTTTCTTTCCTCTGCCCTACTAAAAAAGCCCTTCCAGCAAGACCAATCTGCCAAGAGGCGAGACTTCGCAGTAGTATTTAAGGGATTCAATAAAGCAGTTATTCAGGCAAAATCCGCCTGAAAGAAAAATTTTTTCGGGACATCCGGCAAATTTCCACGTATTATATGCTATTCCGTTAATATATTTTGCTATTGCAATTTCAGGCGGAATATTTGATGCTATATCATCCATAATTTTTTCCATGGCAAAAACTCCGCAGGTAACAGGAATTTTTTCTTTATGGGGAGGAATTTTTGAAGTGTCCACTCCATAAAACTTTGACAGCATCTCAACTGTCGCTCCTGTAACGCTTCCGCAACTGCCGTTCCAATCCAAATCCCTGTATTTGCCGTCGATAAACCTTACCCACTTGACATCCCTGCTACCTATATCCACAATAGTCGCATTATTTAACTCTTCAGAGGAAAGCATCTTTTTTGCCCCGTAGGCAAGCGAAAGCATTTCATTCTGATATAATCCGTCGGGTTTCAGGCGATTTTTAGCCATATGTCCTGTTGCACCGTCAAAATTTATATTTAATTCACCTAATAACCTTGAGGGGAGGATGAATACTCTTTTATTTACAGTTTTATCTTTATTATCTTGCTGAAGTTGTGAGGAATAATAGTCCATCGCTACTGGTAACTGGCTTTTTATAAGGTCATTTTCGTCCTCATAAATTTCCAGAACCTTACTCCAGCTAGTCCCTGCGTCTATATATAATTTTGTCATGGGAATTTGCCTTTATTTGTTACTTAATATTGTACAGGAAATTTTTCTTTTTAAAAAACACAAGGTTCTACGCAGATTGCAGTGAAACATTGATGTGGTTAACTATAGCGTTGCAAATATTTAAAAAATGAGGCGCTGTCATTGCGAGGCATTATAACAACTCTGAATTCTATGATTTGACTGACGAAGCAATCTTCCCACAATCTATAAAAGCAACGGAGAATTTTAATTTTGACGGAAAATTTTTTTTACAGAAGCATTTTATTATGGATAAATTTTGTCTATATTTACCAGGAAGATTGCTTCGTTAGTGATATACTAAAATGAGTTTGGTTTTCGGAAAACCGGCACTCCTGCTTCGCATACT
>DYOT01000301.1 GCA_020720345.1 Candidatus Caenarcanum sp. | reverse complement strand
ATGAAAACAGCAATAATGCAGCCGTATTTTTTGCCTTATATAGGCTATTTTCAGCTGATTAATGCTGTTGATACTTTTGTTATTCTTGATGACGTTAATTTTATTATGCGTGGCTGGATTAACCGCAATAATATTTTGCTCAATAACAAACCGTATCTTTTCTCTATTCCTCTGGAAAAACCTTCCCAAAACAAATTAATTTCTGAAACAAAACTTGCTTTTGATGAAAAAAACAGAAAAAATTTGCTGAAAACTATTGAAATGGCTTATAAAAAAGCCCCGATGTTTAACGAAATTTATCCGTTGGTTGAAGATATTATTAACTTTGATGAATCTGATTTAACAGGATTTATTTTAAACAGTTTTATGAAAATTTCAAATTATCTAGAAATAAAAACAAATTTTTTATTGTCCTCACAAATAGAAAAAGATAATTTGCTAAAAGCGGAAGAAAAAATTATAGAAATTTGCAAAAAAAGCGGCACAAAAACTTATATAAATTTGCCCGGCGGCAGAAGTTTGTATAATAAAGGAAATTTTGAAAAAGTCGAAATCGAGCTAAAATTTTTGCAGCCCCATCAGGAAAATATAATTTATAAACAATTTGGTCAGGATTTTGCGCCATCTTTATCATTTTTAGATATAATGATGTTTAACGATAAAGATAAAATCAACTTACTATTAAAAGAATATTTGCTGGGAGATTAGCTTGGATATAGTAATTTTTGGGATAAGCAAGGTTGCTGAAATTGTACATACTTATATAACTCATGATGAGTCTTTTAAGGTGGCTGGATTTTGTGTAGACAGACAATATTTAGCCGAAGAAACAAAGTTTGGACTTCCGGTTATTGCTTTTGAAGATATAGAAAAGGATTTCCCCCCTGATAAGTATAAAATGCTTGTGGCAATCGGATATCATGATATGAATAAAACTCGGGAGCAGAAATGCAAAGAAGCTAAAGATAAGGGCTATGAGCTTGTAAGCTATGTTAACAAGGATGCGGATGTCGCCCCGAATGCTAAAATAGGCAAAAACTGCATTATTTTAAATAACGTTTCTGTTGAGCCTTTTGTGGAAATTGGGAACAATGTTTGCTTATATTGCAATGCTACCGTGGCGCATCACAGCAAAATTGACGATAACGTATGGATAACTTCAGGAACAGTTGTCGGCGGAAATTCAACAGTAGGCAAAAACTGCTTTTTAGGGATTAATTCCACCATAGGTCATAATATTAATATCGGGGCGGAAAATTTTATCGGAGCAGGTGCTGTAATCACTAAAAA
>DYOT01000068.1:1843-6853 GCA_020720345.1 Candidatus Caenarcanum sp. | reverse complement strand
GTCGAGGCTAAAGCCTCTCCTCGCAATGACAATAATGACTTTTCCTTTACCATGTGAGTTAAACGAATTAAAATTAAGGTTCGGCTCCGGTTATCGTGTTTATTATTCCGACATAATAGATGACATTATTTTACTTTTATTGTGCGGCGGTGATAAAAAAACACAGGATGCCGACATTAAAAAAGCAAAAGAATATTTGCAAATTTGGAGACAAAAAAATGAAAAACTCTGTTAATTTTGATAATTATTTGGTCGAAAAATTGAAAGATAGAGAATTTGCAAAAGAATTTATCAACGCAAGTCTTGAATCTTACATGGAAGATAATGATTTTGCTGAATTTGCACGGACATTAGAATTTGTGATAAAAGCTAATGAATCGGTTTCAAAGTTTGCCCGCGAAGCAGGACTTAACAGGGGAAATCTTTACAGCATATTTAACAATAAAAAGAAACCACAGTTTAGTACAATCATTATGATTATATCCAAACTTGGTTTTAAACTTAAACTTGCTTAAATAATTTAAATGACACATTTTAATTTCACATTACAAAAAAAATCCTCAGATTCAAGAGCAAGGGCAGGTTTGCTCGAAACTCCACATGGAAATATAGAAACACCCGTTTTTATGCCTGTGGGCACAAATTCTGCCGTAAAAATGATGACAGCCGACCATTTGTACGACACTGATGCGCAAATTATTCTCTCAAACTCTTATCATTTATTTTTAAGACCGGGGCATAAATTAATAGAAAAAGCAGGCGGACTTCATAAATGGATGAACTGGGAAAAGCCTATTTTGACCGATTCAGGAGGCTTTCAAGTTTTCAGCCTCTCTAATTTAAGAAATCTTACAGACGAAGGCGTTACTTTTAAAGATCCGAAAGACGGTTCATCATACTTTATAAACCCTGAAATTTCCATGGAAATCCAAAACTCCCTCGGAGCCGATATTATTATGGCTTTTGACGAATGTGCTCCTTATCCTTGTGAATATAAGCATGCTAAAGAGGCTATGGATAGAACACATCAATGGCTTTTAAGATGTATTGACGCTCATAAAAGAGAAGATCAAGCGTTGTTCCCTATAGTTCAGGGTTCTGTTTATGACGATTTGAGAGAAGAAAGCGCAAAATTTATTGCAGGGGTGGATGCCCATGGTTATGCAATAGGCGGGGTAAGCGTTGGAGAACCTTCAAAACTTAAAAACCATATTGTGGAAATTACAACCCCTTTTCTTCCTGAAAACAAACCCCGCTACCTTATGGGAGTTGGAACTCCAAAAGATTTACTTGACGGTATCCTCAGAGGTATAGACATGTTTGACTGTGTTATGCCAACAAGGATTGCCAGGCATGGCAGCTTTTTTACACCTGAGGGCAGAGGAATTATAAAAAATAAAGAATTTGAGGAAGATTTTTCACCCCTTGTCCAAGACTGCCAATGTTACGCTTGTAAAAATTATACTAAAGCTTACATAAGACATTTATTCAGGGTAAAAGAAGCTACAGCAAGTATTTTAATGACTATTCATAATATTTATTATCTTGTTAATCTTATGAAAGAAGCAAGACAGGCAATTTTAGAAGACAGATTTGTTGAATTTTACAGGATTAATTCGGCAAGGGCGGTTCAGGATCTATAGCTTTTAACTGCTTTAATGGAACCGGTGGAGGCGCAAAATCTTTTGGCGCAGTACTATTCCTCGAAGTCGAAGAAGTAACTTGTTCTTCCTGATTAGGTTTGGTTTTTGGACTATCATCTTTGAAATCCAGACTGTCAAGATTAATGTCAGAAGTCTTGCCAGCGGGTTTTTGCTGTGCCGAAGTATCTTCTATCGTTTCTTTTACATCTTCGTCAGATAGTTTATCATCATTAATTTTATCAACGATAATTTCAGGATACAAAAAATCCGCAGGAGGTCTGTCTTTGGTGGCAACTTTCATATAATCACGCCATATTATTGCGGGAACTGTTCCTCCTGTAAGATTATGATTGGAAGAATTGTTGTCATTTCCTACCCATACCCCTGTAACAATATCAGGAGTAAATCCCATAAACCATGCATCTCTATAGCTATCAGTAGTACCAGTTTTGCCTGCGGAAGGTCTGCCTATTGAAGAAGCTTTTCCTGTTCCGTGTTTTACAACCTGCTTAAGCATTTCAACCATATAAGCAACTGTTTTTACTTCAAGAATTCTTTTATAATTATTGTTTGCCTGATAAATTATTCTTCCTGTGCTTGTTTCTACTCTTTCTACCGAATAAGGCTCAACTTTCACCCCTCCATTAGCTAACACACCATATGCAGTAGCCATATCAATCGGCTTAACTGCGCTTGAGCCTAGTGCAATAGTGGGATCGTGAGCTATAGGCGTTGTTATCCCAAGCCTTTGAGCCATTCTTGTCGTTTCATCAACGCCTACATCCATAATTAGTCTGACAGCGATGGCATTTGAAGAAAAAGCAAGCGCCTTATATAAAGGAATTTCGCCTCTATATCTTTTACCATAATTTTGTGGCGACCATTTGCCAATTTTCACAGGTTTATCAAGATATTTTGTAAATGGAGTCAAACCCTTTTCCATAGCAGTAGTATAGACAAACACTTTGAATGATGAGCCGGGCTGTCTTACTGCCTGAGAAACCCTGTCAAACTGACTTTCCATGTAGCTCTTTCCGCCAATATAAGCCAAAATTTGACCTGAAGTTGCATCAAAAGAAATTAAAGCCGCCTGCTGGTTGGGCTTGTTAAGATGCCATGATTTCATACCATTAGTAATGCTTTTTTCAGCAGCTTTTTGCATTTCATAATTCAATGTAGTGTAAATCTTATACCCGCCATGAATTACCTCTTCTTCAGTTAATCCGGCTTTTTCTTTTAATTCCCTCATCGCAAAATCAATGAAATAAGGAGCTTTTCTAAGTATTGAACGTCTGGCTTCATCATTAAGTATTATTTTTGAATCATTTGCTTCAATAGCCTGATTCGCGGTTATAAAGCCTTCTTCAACCATTCTTTTTAATACTTTTGTTCTTCTTTTCAGGGCAAGTTTCATATTCTGGTATGGCGAATAAACAGATGGAGCCTGCGGTAATCCTGCAATAAGAGCGCATTGTGCAAGAGTGAGCTCCTTTGCTTTTTTATTGAAGTACATTTCAGACGCAGCTTCAACGCCATAAGCGCCTTCCCCGAGATAAACATTATTCAGGTACATTTCAAGTATCTTATTTTTCGGAATGGTTTTTTCAAGCCTGTAAGCAAGAATAAGTTCCTTAAACTTTCTATCAAAGGTTTTTTCCTGAGAAAGGAAAAGAATTCTCGCAAGCTGTTGGGTTATTGTACTTGCTCCTTGTACAATGTGCCCTGCCATAATATTTTTTATTATTGACCTTGCAAGGGCGCTAATATCAAAACCGCTATGATGATAGAAATTTTTATCCTCAATTGCAGTTATTGCTTTTTTCAAATTGTCAGGCATTTCATCTATTGAAACTTTTTCAGATTTATATGCCCCGAAAGTTCTGATTACCTGCCCATCTCCTGAAACCACCTGAGAAGTTAAGGTCGGCTCATATTCCGCAAGCTGTGCAATTGTAGGCAAACTGCTGAAATAAAGTACAACAGCCATTCCTCCCGCCAGAATAAATGCAAATAACATTGCAAAAAAGTATTGAAAACCTTCTGTTTGCTTTTGTTTTTTATATTTTCGCCTGTTATATGAAAAATACGGATCTGTCATTTCAATAATCTTTCAATATTTACCTTTTAATTATATTACTTAAAGATAAAAAGAGTAAATTTTATTCACCCTGCACTACAAAAAATACTCCATAGTAATGATTCAATTTACCTTGCTCTCAGCTATATTGTTCCATTGTAGGGGCATAGAGAAACAAACGCACAAACAGCAAAATAGAGAGGGAGAACTCTTGACAGTTCAAAGAAACAGAAAATCTCGTGAAACAGGAGCGAGCACAGGCAGTTCATTTTCACCTGTTGACTTGAAAGTCATTGATGGAAGTGCCGTAAGAAAAACAAAATCTTACAATGATATCGACCTAAACAACTGGAAAGATTACAATCACGTTGAAACAGGCACACTTTGGACATTTCCCGCAAGAGCAAAAGGAAATGGGCATAAATTCAACTATCACGGAAATTATATTCCGCAGATAGCAGAGCAGCTTTACAGCAGATATACAAAACCTGATGATACAGTCCTTGACCTATTTTTAGGGTCTGGAACTTCTGCAATAGAAGCCATAAATATGGGGAGAAGATGCATAGGCGTAGAATTAAAACAGGACTTAGCTTCTCAGGTAGAGGATGTCGTTAAAAATCTTGGCGGAAGAAATATTGTTGATATTATAAGTGCAGATAGTGCTTCTCTGGAAGCTAAACAGGGTATTGAAAAAGCTCTCCACTCTTTTGGCAGGCAAAAAGCTCAGTTTCTTGTTCTTCATCCACCTTATGCAGATATTATAAAATTCAGCAATAAGATAGAAGATCTTTCTAACTGCGATTCAACTGAAGAATTTCTTGAAATGTTTAAAGCCGTTGCCAAAAACGGTTATGACTTGCTTGAAAACGGCAGATATGCAGCTTTAATAATTGGCGATAAGTACACAAAAGGTGAGCTTACACCATTAGGCTTTTTATGTATGCAAAAAATGAATGAAATCGGCTTTAAAACAAAGTCGATAATAATTAAAAACATAGAAGGCAATGAAATAGGCAAGGGAAGAACAGGCAATCTCTGGAGATACAGGGCTCTTGCCGGTGGATTTTATATATTCAAACATGAATATATTATGATTTTTGAGAAAAAATAATATTATATTTCTTCTTTCCACTTACCTTCAAAAGTTTTTTCAAATTCTTCATTTGTTATAAAAATAAGATTGCCATCTTTTTTTGAAATTTTTAAAAAATTACCAAAATGTATTTCGCCGTCATTATCTGTGTCGAACACTTCTATAAGATCGTCTATCGAAATATATTCATTTTT
>DYOT01000068.1:0-1743 GCA_020720345.1 Candidatus Caenarcanum sp. | reverse complement strand
TATCGGTTTGTTTTTTTAATATCTTTAAAAATAGGCACATTTTTATTTAATTGTTGTAAAATTTATTATTATAGAAAAAATTATAAGTAGGCAGCAATAAATGTCCAAAAAAAATTTAATATCGCTAATAATTCTTGCAGGATTAACAGCTCTGAGCGGCTGGGTATTTTTTTCCAGCTCCCCGCAAAAAGTCGAAGTAAAAAACGTAAAACCTTCTGAAGCAAAAACTACCGATGATGAAAAAGTAAAAGCTACTGATTTAATAATTACTGAAACTAAAGAAGGAAAAAAATTCTGGGAAGTTCATGCTGAAAGCGGAAACTATTCTAAAAGCGTAGAAAAAATTGTTTTAAAGGATATAAACGGTAATTTTTATAAAGATAATACAGTAGTCTTAAGTGTAGAAGCGCCGCTTGCCATTTATGACAGTATAAAACGAGAAGTAATATTAAAAAATGGCGCAAGAGCTGCAAACAATAAAAATGTCCTTGTAACTGCAAAAGAAATATGTTGGGCTGGTTCAACAGGTCTTATAACTGCTACCGGCAATGTTAGAATAATTCAGGGAGATAAAATGCTTACAACAAGCGATAAATCTGTTTTCAATTCTGACTTTTCCAACTTAAAACTTAGAGGAAATTCCAACAGTTATGTATATAAATAAACATTGTTCAGTTAGGCTTTATTTTGTGATAAGCTTTAATTATAGTAAGTATATGTTTCAATTCTGATTTATAATGCGGTTGAGGGTAAATTAAAGCAAGATGAAAAAAATAACTCTAAAAAAAATTTTATTTGCGGCAGCAATAGTTTGCTGTTTTATTCCTGTACTGGTTTATGCGGAAAACATCAATATTCAGGCTGATAAACAAACTTTTGACGGTAAAAAAACCGTTTTTGAAGGAAATGTAAATGCTGATTATGTAGACGTAAAAGTAAAAAGCCCTAAAATGACAGTTGAAAATGATGCAAACGGAAAACCTGAAAGAGCAACATTTCTGAACGGCGCACACGCTGTTAAAAACAGCGGCTATTCTCAAAGTGAAGTAAAAGCCGACATAATAAGCCTTTCACTCATTAAAAACAGAATTAAGGCGGAAGGAAATTCCGAATCAGCTGTTTTTAAAAATAAAGAACAGGTTGTTCATATAAAAGCTGACTCTCAGGAATTTGACATAAAGAAAAATATTATTATAGCTACTGACAACGTAAACATTGATTATAAAGACTTAAAAACAAATTCTCAGAAAGCAAGAATAAGCGTTGACGATAAAGGCGCTCTTAAAAAAGTTGAGCTGTTGGGCAATGTAACAATTAACCAGCCAAAAAGCGTTGTACATGCCTCAGAAGTACTCTATAATCCTATTACAAATGAAATTGTAGCTTACGGAAACACAAATTCAAAATCCACGCTTGAAGATGGTTCACTTGTTGATATACAATCGGATTTCCAACAGTATGATAACGCCACAAAAACTCTTATTACCAGCGGGCATGTAAAAATAAATTACAAAGGCTACATTGCAACAGGTCCTAAAGCGACTTTTATCCCCGAGGGCAATTCAGATAAGCCAAATAAAATTGTTTTCATAGGAAGAGCTAAAATAGTAGAAGGTGAAAGACTTGTTGAAGCTGACAGAATACAGATTACTATAAATCCCAAGAATTTCAAAGCTGAAGGAAACGTAAAAACAAGGTTTTCACAGGTACAAAGCTATAAAAATACCAAAAAATAAATAACCC
>DYOT01000300.1 GCA_020720345.1 Candidatus Caenarcanum sp. | reverse complement strand
ATTATGCAACTGAGCAATCTTTTTAATCAGGAATGGAAATTCAAGTTTTTCCCTGTACACATCCAGCACATAATTTTTGTCATTTCTATCTCTGAGCATTGTCAAGCAGACAGAGTAATCATTATGTTGCTCAATTTTATTAGCGGTATCCCAAGACTGGATAATGCAATTAAGTTTAATTTCTTCATTTTCAATAGCTTTAAACAGCTCCTCCCTGTTGAAAAATTGGAGCCATTTCTTTTTAATCACGCCACCTTCTCTTGGTGCAGGGTTTTGCTGGTACTGTCCTGCAAAGTTATACTCACCCATATATTCTTTAGCCTGGTATAACTTTGCTAAATCTTCCCTTGCGGGATGAAGTGCTTCGTTTTTTTTTCTGGGAAACCGCTTTTCTAAGCCTGTAACTCTATCTAAAGCCCACCAATTTTCATCAACTTCGGCTATAGCAGGTATTTTAATATGCTTAAAACTCGGGTCTGTTTTCAACAAATAGCCTGTGAGGTCTTCTTCGTGTAATCTTTGCATCACAACAATAATCTTGCCCTCTTTCTTGTTGTTAAGCCTTGTGTAAAGGGTATTACCGTACCAGTCGTTTGTTTTATCCCGTAATAAATCAGAAAATGAATCCATTGGTTTCATCGGATCATCTATAATTATGTAATCTGCACCCCTGCCTGTAAGAGTGCCGTTGATAGATGTTGCGTAACGACATCCGCCTTTTGTTGTTTCAAAATCACTTATAGATTTTTTTGATAATTTTGTATTAGGGAAAACTTCTCCGTACCAGTGGCTTTCCATAATTTTTTTGCAGTCAAATGCCAATTTTGATGCCAGTTCATCTGCATAGCTTACAACAATAATACTTGCTTTGGGATTATGCCCTAAGATAAACGCTGGGAAGGCTATAGAACAAATAATAGATTTCATATAGCGAGGCGGAATGTTAATTATCAGGCGATTTGCATAATTTTCCTGTATATCCATAAGCTCATGGCAAATTACTTCAATATGCCAATTATCAAGATAAGTTGCATTCGGGGAAACTTCCTTAAAGACTTTTTCTGTAAAAGATTTGAAATTTACCCGCAAAAGAGAATTTAGTAATGCTTTTTTGTCATTAATCATCTTCGTTTATCTCCTCAGTACCGTCGAAATCTGACACATTTTTCAAGTAATTGGTGATAATTTCTCTGTCATCCTGACTAATGGATGCCAGAATTTTGTTTTTATCTTCTTCTTTGACATCTGCCATAAGCATATGGGGAAGCAGAGAGTTTATGGCTTTGACATCGCCTTTAACAGCCTT
>DYOT01000299.1 GCA_020720345.1 Candidatus Caenarcanum sp. | reverse complement strand
TAAAAAAACGAAAGGAGTAGCAGAATGTTAAAGGAAAAGAAGTTTACTCATGTCCCATGGTAAAGGAAAAGTCATTATTGTCATTGCGAGGCAATGATTTAGGCATTTAAGCAATATAAGACTAACGAAGCAATCTTCTAAAACGGCAAATTGTCATTAGGAAGATTGCTTCGTTAATTCAATCATAAAAAATTACAGGCGTTTAAAGCCTCGCAATGACAATACGTTGTATTTACAAGATATTTTCGAGTCCGTAAATAAATTCGTTATTTTTCATAACGTGTCTTGCGCTGAGAATAACCCCCGGCATAAAGCTTATTCTGTCAAATGAATCATGTCTTATTGTCAAAGCCTGTCCCTCAGCCCCTAATATAACTTCCTGATGGGCTATGAATCCAGGTAATCTCACGCTGTGTATGTGAATATTGGATTCTGTAACTCCGCCTCTGGAACCTTTTATAAGTTCAACTTCGGAACAGTTGTCTTTTCCAAATTCCGAACGTTCCTGAGTCATCAGCTGTGCTGTTTTTATTGCTGTACCGGAAGGAGCGTCTTTCTTTTTATTGTGGTGAAGCTCTATAATTTCTGCATTAGAAAAATATTTTGCTGCTTTCTGCGCAAACATCATCATTAAAACCGCACCGGTGGCAAAATTCGGCGCAATTAAAGCCCCGATGTTTTTTTCCTGTGAAAGCTTTTTTATTTCCTCAAGCTGGTTTTCTGACAGCCCTGTTGTTCCTATTACCGGTCTTGCACCGTTTTCAAGAATCAACATTGAATTTTGAAAAACTAAATCAGGATTTGTAAAGTCGATTACGACGTCGATTTGTTTGGACTTAAGCGCATTTTCAAGGGAATTTTCGATTAAAACTCCGCAGGATTTATTTTCAACAATTTCTCCTATGTCTTTTCCATTATTAATTATATCTATAGCAGCCACAAGCTGTAAATCTTCTTCCGCATTGACCGCTTTTATAACCGACTGCCCCATTTTTCCGCAGGCACCTGTTACTGCAATTTTAATTCTGTCTTTCATGTTCTATATCTCCAATTATGCTTTAATTTTTCATCAGTCTATTTTTAATACTTTTTCCAGAACCAATTTTA
The DNA here is from genome assembly GCA_020720345.1 of Candidatus Caenarcanum sp. Classification (GTDB taxonomy): domain Bacteria; phylum Cyanobacteriota; class Vampirovibrionia; order Gastranaerophilales; family UBA9971; genus DYOT01. Next base: position 205 of record DYOT01000299.1, on the reverse strand, counting down.
ATTTTGGAATATCAACTTCAACAATTGACCATATGATATTCAAGTCTATTCCTAAGTAATCGTGCGCTAATCTATTTCTTAACCCTTGTATAAATTTTTTCGTTCATGATTTATTTTCCTTTTTTAATTTTATGTTTAAATTATGAAAAAAGTCTAAAATTTTGAATCGTTATAGCCGCTCAGAATGACAAAAAATAATTGATTA
>DYOT01000067.1 GCA_020720345.1 Candidatus Caenarcanum sp. | reverse complement strand
CCAAGCTGGGCGGGAATAATTTTTACGGTTTCCGCAGAAATTTTAAGAGCTCTTTTATTTATTGTTTCCCTGATGGGGTTTAATAATAAATCTCCTGCCTGCGCCACTCCGCCGCCAATTATTATAACTTCAGGGTTAAGCAGATTTACAACGCTGCTTAGCGCAATCCCTATCCATTCACCGGTTCTTTCAAATATTTTCCTAGCAACGGCATCGCCAAGAATAGCCGCTTCTGCAACGATTTCCGGTGTTATAGGCGAACCTGCCGCCAGCTCTTTAAATTTTGTTGATTTTCCTGTCATTAAATATAATTCAGCCTGTTTGACTATCGCAGGACCGGAAGCAACAGCCTCAACACAGCCGACATTTCCGCAGCCGCAAATTTCCCCGTTGCGATCCTGCACAATTACATGCCCTATTTCACCTGCTGCTTTGCTTGCGCCTCTGACAAGCTGACCATTAATAATTATTCCTGAACCAATACCTGTGCCGACAGTAATGCAAATAAGATTGCTATATCCTCTCCCTGCACCAAATTTAGATTCGCCAAGAGTAGCAACTCTTACGTCATTGTCTATTTTTGCCGGCAAAGCAAACTCGTCATAAAGTATTTTAGCCAACGGAACATTTACCCAGCCGGGAATATTTGGGAGGGCTCTAACGATTCCGTTTTCAGAATCAATCTGCCCCGGGCACCCAACACCAATTCCGCCAATTTTATTTACAGAAACTTCTGATTGAGTGAGACTATCCTTAACTAAATTAATAATATTCTTGATGGTAAATTCATATCCCATTTCAGCCCTTGTAGAGGTACTTTCAGAAAAGGCGAGTTTACCTTTTGAATCTACAATAGCAATCTTTATATTGGTTCCGCCTATGTCAATCCCGATATTATACTCTTTAGCCAATAGTCCAACTCCTAAAAACAATACTTACCAATGAAAAATAGTTTATCATAAAAAAAGAGAAAAATGAGCCTGTTTTGCATGAAGGAACTTTTCTTCCGCAAGCTCAATAAAAAACCACCTTTTGGGTGGTCAATTCATCTCTGCTTTTTATTATCTCTTCTTAGTTAATTATTTTCTCCTCAACACAATATTATTTAATACTAAAAGAAGTGTATTGTCAACACTTCTTTAAAAAATATTTTTATTTTTTATGTGTTAACTCTTTTTAACATATTCAACATTCTAATAATTTACTAATTATTATGGGTTTATAATTTATATAATGAACATATCCTTAAACAATAATAATAAAATCCATTTCGGGGAAAGCCTTAACGCCTGCAAGACTGCCGGAAAAGAAAATCTTGTTGTGCCAATTATTGCTTTGGCTTCTTCAGTAATTACCTCTGGCGGTTATTTACTCGGGAGTGCAGGACTTTATTTTGATACTTACAAAAACAGCAAGGGCAAAATTAAAAATATATTGCTGCCTGAAAAAGAAACTAAATCCTCTCAGGAAGGTGTAAAAACAATTGTTCCTGATTCGGATTTTGCTAAAGTCGGTCTAACAGGGGCTAAAGTCGGCATTGCGGCTTCAGCGTTATCAGGCATTGCAGCAGGAATAACCACAGGAATGCCTTTACTGTCCATTGGCGACACAATAGCGATGGCTGCTGCTCCCCAAATCGAAACTCCTATAGGGACAGGGCTTTTCGGTATAGGTATAGCTTCAATATTTTCAGGGCTGGCTCTGGAAAACACTCCTGAACTCCTGCTCGATAAAAACAAATTTAAAGCGGCAAAAACGCTTTCAGCTAAAACAGCACTGGTTTTTCAAAACATAAAAAGCAGTCTGAACGAAGTTGGAAAATCCTGCTTTGAGCTGGTTAAAAATATTTTATTTTTATTCATCCCCAAACAGCATAATAAAGCTGTTAATTTTTTCAGGGAAAATATTTTTTCCTTTACTCCAAAATCAGTAATTTTTAAAGAATCAATAAATAAAGACGGCAAAGTTTTCATAGAAAAAATGTTAAAACGCCCTAAAAATTATCTTATGCATGCCGCATCCGTAATTCTTGCTTTGGGAGGAACAGGTGTGGTTTTATTTTCATTGATTAATAATAAAAAAGCTCAAAAAAATAGCCTTGCGGCTGAAGAAGCAGGCTTTTTTGCTGATAATATCGGCATGACAAGATATGGCGTGGACAAATTGTCTATAGCGAAAAGTCTCAAAGATAACGTTGGAGGGGTAAGTTATACAACAGGCGGAATTATAAATGGGGTTAGCCAAATCATCGGACTCGATAACAAGCAGGGAAGAGCTGCGCAGTGGTTAGGCATAGGGCTTGTCTTTATTGGTTATGGTTTTGACAGGGCAAAACATCTGAAAAAAGTAATTAAAAATAATAAATTCCCAAAGGAAATAACCGAAACAGCAAGACAATGGGAAGTTGATCTGACAAATATATTCAATATCAAAAATAGAGATGGAAAAAAATTATTTAAACAGACGGTCAATGCTATAAAAAAAGAAAAAGAAATTCCTCATTCTCCTTTTAAAGTAATGGATGAAGCCTTTAATTCAATTTCAGGAAGCAGCTTTACTCCTGAAAAAAGCACATTTATAGAATATTTGGGGACAAAACTACCGCCGAAATTAATAACTCATATTAATTTTATTAAATAACTCAGAATGTGTTTGGTTAAAACTTGTTTTCAACAATCTCGCAAATTGTATGAAGAATCGCTATATGGGCATTCTGAATAATAGGAGTATTATCGCTTGGAATTTTTATTGTTATATCTGAAACTTCAGCCAGCTTGCCGCCGCTTTCTCCGGTAAAAGAAATGACTTTCATTCCTTTTTCTTTTGCTATTTTAACTGCTTCTATGGCATTTATAGAATTTCCGCTTGTGGAAATAGCTACAAACACATCGTCTTTTTGTCCAAGGGCTTCTACCTGTCTCAAGAAAGTCATATCATAGCCAAAATCGTTTGCAAGAGATGTTATTATAGAAGCGTTTGTATTTAAAGCTATTGCCGGAAGGGCAGGGCGGTCAATTTTGTAGAATTTACCAACGAATTCTGCTGCAACATGCTGGGCATCAGCAGCGCTTCCGCCATTTCCGCAAATTAAAAGTTTGTTTCCCGACTTAAAACATTTCGTAATAGCCTGTGCCACTTCGTCTATAAGTTCAACATGATTATTTTTAATCTTTGAAAGAACTTCCAGAGTTTCGTCCAAACGACCTATTATAGTTTTTATGTCTTTTGTTTGTGTAGTCATTTTTTAAATAAATTTTTCTATGCTACCCGATAAAGTAGACTTTTGCATAAGTCCTACAAGTCTTTCAACAGCTTCGCCGTTTTTAAAAATCAAAAGGCTCGGGATTCCGCTAATACTGTATTCCTGGGCAGTACGCACGTTTTCATCCGTGTTAATTTTTACGACTTTAAGGCGACCTTTGTATTCTTCAGAAATTTCGTCAATGATAGGGGCAATTTTTCTGCAAGGTCCGCACCATGGCGCCCAAAAATCAACTAAAACAGGAATTTCTGATTGCTTAACTTCCTGATCGAAGCTTGTATCATTAACTTCTAAAGCATTTGACATATATTATCTCCTTATATCTAAGTTTAAACTTTTTGCTCTTTTTTATGAATTTTTAGTATCCATTGCTGATTTAACATAAAACAATTTTTATAATAAAATAAAAAGTATTACAGTATTAAAGTTATTTTATTATAACAAGATTAAATCGCAACAACTATCGAATTACTTCGCCCTAATATTTCATAATTAAATAAAGGTTAATAAATGAAAAAAATTTCTTTGACTCTAACTGATAAATACATAATAAAACAGCTTTTGGAGACATTTTTGCTGGGGGTGGTAGTATTCACCTCCCTGGTATTTGCTTCAGACCAGTTTTTGTATCTTATAAAACAGGTTTCTTCATACGGTATACCTCTTAGCACTGCCGTGAAGACTGTTATTCTCCAGCTTCCTTATATTATTGTTTTTACTATTCCAATGGGTATATTGCTTGCGACTATCTTAACTTTTAACAAATTAAGCACAGAGAATGAATTAACAATAATGAGAGCTTGCGGTATAAGTCTGACAAGACTTACGATTCCTGTTCTCGCCTTTAGCTTTTTAATGTCTGTGTTCAGCTTTATTATAAATGAATTTGTGGTTCCGGCAGCTAATATGAAAGCTAAAAACCTGATGCTTGAAGCCATTGCCCAAAAAAATCTTCCCGAAGGCAAAACAAATTTTTCTTTTAAAGAACTGGGGAAAGATCGACAGCTTAAAAGGCTTTTTTATATAAGCAATTATGAAAATAAACAATTGCAGGGAATTACAGTATTGGATCTTTCAAAAAAAGATGTGATACAAGTTATTCAGTCAAAATACGGTACGACAAATCCTGATTTTTGGGGCTTTAATAACGGCGTTATTTACACAATTGCAGAATCTAAAAAGGTTATGAATACCGCTATATTCAGCAATTTAAAGCTTTATAGCGATTTAAACTTTTCTGATATAAGTAAAAACTATGATGCAAGCGAATTTAATTTTTTCGATCTTGCAAAATATATAAAAACAAAAACTGAAAAAGAAGAGCCTCAACGGATTGCATTACTTAAAGTAATGCTTTATGAAAAAATTGCCCTGCCTGTAACCACTTTTTTAATAATTTTAATTGGAGTTCCTCTTGCTATAAGCCCCCCTCGTGCAAAGGTAAACAGGGGTTTGCTGTTTAGTATTGTAGTTATTTTCTGTTATTACATTTTAAGAGCTGTCTCTTCCTCGTTGGGAGAAGCGCAAATTCTTAATCCGTTTCTTGCGGCATGGCTTCCCAACATTATAGTATTGAGCCTCGGTTCTTTCTTATTTTACAAAAAAGCGTATCTTGTATAAAAATAATACAACAGGGCAATGTTACAAAAATTCAAAAGCCTCATAATAATTTTGGAAAAATAAGGAGGTTTTTTATGAGGGTAGAAATTATTCCCGGATGTATTTCATGTGGGGCTTGTGTATCCATAAACAGTGATATTTTCGAGCTCAATGGAATCGTACACATAAATCAGGCAAAAGTTGCAGGACATGAAGAAGACTGTAGGGCAGCTGCTGATGCATGTCCTGTCAATGTGATAAGACTTCTTGATTAAATAATTAAGACAGGCTATAAAACCCCTATGACTCTTAAAGAGCCATGGGGGTTTTGTTTATATTTTTACTTTTTTACTTATTAGGTGTATCCTTATGAATATAAAATTTTAGGAGCTTTGATATGGAATATGTTTTTATGGACGGGGAATTTGTCCCTGAACAAGATGCCAAAATAAGCGTAAAAACCCATGCTTTCTTATATGGAACTTCTATTTTTGAAGGACTACGGGGATATTGGAACGAAGAAGAAAAACAGCTTTATATTTTCAGAATGAAAGAACACTACGAAAGACTGCATAAAAGCGCGAGAATTATGCATATGAAACCTGCATATTCAGTTGATGAAATGTGCGAATTAACAGTGGAATTATTAAGAAAAAATGCGCCTGAAACTGATACTTATATAAGACCTACCCTTTATAAAAGCGCCTGCGCCATAGGACCTAAATTAACAGGAAAGGATTCTTTTCTGGTCTTTACTTCTCCTCTTGGCAATTATGTTGATATTACAAAAGGTTTAAAGATTTGTGTATCAAGCTGGAGAAGGCTTGATGACAATACAATACCTCCACGGTCAAAAGTGGGGGGAGCTTATGCAAATACTGCGCTTATTATAACAGAAGCGCTTAATGCCGGTTACGATGAAGCTCTGGTACTTTCTGCAGACGGACACGTTTCTGAAGGCAGCGCTATGAATTTTTATCTTGTTGAAAACGGAAAACTTATAACCTCTCCTATTACTGACAATATTTTAGTAGGTATTACAAGAGATGCTGTTAAGCAAATAGCTCAAAACGAATTCGGTCTGGAAGTTATCGAAAGACCTATTGACAGGACAGAGTTATATATAACAGATGAAGCTTTTTTCTGCGGAACAGGCGCACAGATAAGCCCTATAACAAGCATTGATTCTCGACCTGTAGGAGATGGACAGATTGGTCAAATAACAAAAAAAATACAGGATTTATACTTTGAAGTCGTAAGAGGCAAGTCAGAAAAGTACAAAAAATGGTGTACCCCTGTATACAATAGGTAATAGCTAACATAATGCTGCTTAAATTTATCGGATTATGCGTAATAAATCTTTTTGAAGCCTTAAAATGCATATTTCAGGGAAAAATTAGCCTTAAAAATACAATTTTTCAAGCCGCAACAATAGGCTATGATTCTTTGCCAATTGCTTTGACAATTTCTCTGGTAGCAGGGGCGGTTTTATCATTGCAAATTTCCCAACAGTTTGTCCTTACCGGAGCGGATTCCTATATCGGAGGTCTTGTTTCCATTGCAATAACAAGGGAAATGGCGCCAATTTTTGCCGCTTTAGCTATTGGAGCAAGGGCAGGAACAGCCATGACAGCAGAAATTGGCAATATGAGAGTAACAGAACAGATAGATGCCCTAAAAGTTCTAAAAGTTGACCCTCTGGGCTATCTTCTTGTGCCAAGACTTCTTGCAGGAATTATCGTAGTCCCTATGATAACTGCATTAGCTGAATTTATAGGTATTTTGGGAGGAATGTTTGTAGCTAACAATACCGTAGCACTTCATCCTTATCTGTATATTAAGTCTGTATGGCTTTATTCAAGTGTATACGACATTAAAACCAGCCTTGTAAAAGCGGCTGTTTTTGGAGTTTTAATTACTTTAATCTGCACAACTCATGGGTTAAAAACAAAGGGAGGCGCAAGAGAAGTAGGAATTTCCACAACAAAGGCTGCCATATGGACAGCCGTTGCAATTCCTGTTTTTGATCTTATATTAAGCTGGATATTTTACGCTTAAGAACCGGATTCTA
>DYOT01000298.1 GCA_020720345.1 Candidatus Caenarcanum sp. | reverse complement strand
CTAATATGTACTGAAAAATCAAGACAGCGTTTTTCAGAAAGCATGTCCTATTAGACTAAAACTAAACCCTCACTTGTGCTTTTAACCTCTGTAACAATGTTGTAATAAAACTCATCAGGGGTTTTATACTCTAAAGAACTGTGAATCCTTTCCACATTGTAGAAATTAGTAAATTTATTGATTCCAATCCTTGCAGCAGATATTGTTTCGTATTTATTTAAGTAAATATCCTCGTATTTTAAAGTTCTCCAGTATCTTTCAATGTAAATATTATCAATAGCTCTGCCTTTTCCGTCCATAGATATTTTAATATTATGAGATGAAAGAACTCCCGTAAATTCATGGCTAGTAAATTGGCATCCTTGGTCTGAATTAAATATCTCAGGTGTTCCATATCTTTCTATGGCTTCATTTAACGCTTCTATGCAGAAACTCTTATCAAGGCTGTTTGACAAACTCCACGATAAAATCTTTCTTGAATAAAGGTCTATGATTGATACAAGATACGCAAACCCGTGCATTAACGGGATATATGTAATATCCGTCGCCCAAACCTGATTTGGTTTCGTGATTTCAAGACCTTTAAGCAAATACGAATAGACAGGATGTGCTTTGTCTCGGATTGTTGTTTTTGGCTCAGGATAAAAAGTTCTCAAATTTAATTCTTTCTTAACCTTTGCTACCCTATCTCTACCAAGATAATAGCCTCTCTTTTGAAGTTCATGATATGTCCTTACTCCTCCATAAAATGGCAATTGCTCATATATTTCAACTATTTTTGAAATAATATCAGGTTCTATTCTTTCCATAAATGGAGTTTTGGTATAATACAAAGAACTTCTTGATACGCTTACCAGCTTGCATTGCTGCTTTAAACTCATTTTGTCGCTTTCTTTATCAATCATAGCTTGCTTAGTGTTTAACCCCAAATTCGCTACATTTTTTTTTGAGCCAGTTTAACTGTGTTGTTAAACTGCCAATTTCCCTGTATGCCTCGTCTAAAGCCTTTTGTTTTTCCGAAACCTCTTCTTTATGAGCTTTTTCAACTTTTCCTTTTGTAAATATTGCATCTATTCCTTCTAAATATTCAGAATGCCACCTTGTTAGGGTTTTTACGGTTATTCCGTATTGAGAACAAATCTCTGCTTGGGTTTTATCTTTTTTGATAAATTCTTTTACCACTTTTGCTTTAAATTCCGGCGGATAAAATTTTGGGTTCTTTTTCATTTTTTTCTTCCTTTCGTTGTGTATTTTTCTATTTTATCGAAAGGACATGTTTTTTGCTTTTCCTTATCCGAATTACTCAGTACATATTA
>DYOT01000066.1 GCA_020720345.1 Candidatus Caenarcanum sp. | reverse complement strand
TAGCACCAATTGAAAGTGTGGAGTTTTGTGATAACGGCAATTTATCCGGGAAGCTTTGATCCCATAACAAATGGGCATCTTGATGTACTTGAAAGAGCTTCCAAGCTGTTTGGGAAAGTTATAATTGCTGTTCTGGGAAACCCCAACAAAAAATCCTCTTTGCCTATTGAAACAAGAGTTAGGCTTATAAAAGAGACTATTTCGCATCTTAACAATGTGGAAGTAGGAAGCTTTACAGGACTGACTGTTGATTACGCAAAGGCGAAGGGTGCACAAGTACTCATAAGAGGGTTAAGAGCGGTATCTGACTTTGAATACGAAATGCAGATGGCTCAGACAAATAAACATCTTTATCCTCAACTTGATACTATTTTTCTTGTCCCCAGGATGGAAAACAACTTCATTTCATCCAGCGTTATAAAGGAAATCTCATTACTGGGCGGGGATATTACCCAGTTTGTACCGGAACCAGTAAATAAATATTTTAAGACCATAGATAAATAAAGAGGTGAAAAATTATGACTATCGGCAGCATTTACAAACTTCTAGATAAGTTGGAAATGATGATTTTAAAAGGAATACCAGTTCCTTTTACTCCTTTTGTGATTGTAAATCACGAAAAAGTCATCGATGTTCTGGATAAAATTAGAGCCTGCATTCCGAGTGAAATTCAGGAAGCTCATGGAATAATTAAAAGAAGTGAAGATATTCAGATCGAAGCGCAAAGAAGAGCTGAAAATATACTTATTGAAGCGAAAGAAAAAGCTGAGAGAATTCTCAGCGAATCAGAACTTCTGAAAGCTGTTCATTCCGAAGCAGAAAGAATTAGAGGAGAAGTTATTGCTGAAGTTGAAGATCTTAGAAGGAAATCTCTTGAAGAAACCGGTGCAATAAGGACAAAATCTATCGCAGAATCAACAGCAATAAGAGAAGGTTCTGACAGATACGCTGAATCCGTTCTTGCCAGCCTCGATAAAAATCTTAGCGAAATGCAAAATATTGTTAGAAATGCACAGGATCATCTTTCAAGAACAAAAGTAAACTCTATGGATTATATGCCAAAGCAGAGTAATTTTCTTGAGGATGAAGAAGAGCCTGTTGCTGCTTACAAAGTAAAAAGATAAATTATAATAGTTTTTGTTATAAATCCCTGGTTGCAATTGTAACCAGGGATTTATAATTAGCCGTTCAGGTTATAAAAATCCATAAAAATAAACAATTCTTAACTGGAAAAACATTTTTCCAAATTGTATAAATATAATAGGCAAAATTTTAAAAGGGTGAGAATTATGAATAAAGATAATTGTGGCAAAAATACAAAATGCGTACATGCCGGAACTTTTATAAATAATGAGACAAAAGGGGTGAATACCCCTATTTATACCTCAACTTCAAACGGTTTTAACCCCGAAACAGGCAATCTTTATTATCCAAGATGCTTAAACATGCCAAATCACCTTGCAGTAGCCGAAAAAATACGTGAAATGGAAGGAGGAGAAGAGGCAATAGTTGTTAGCTCAGGAATGATGGCTGTTTCTTCAGTAATTCTTGCACTGTTAAAAACAGGTGACCATATACTTTTTTCAGAAGATTTATACGGCGGTACAGATTATTTTGTAAAGGAAGAACTCGAAAAGTTTGGCATTGATTATACGCTGGCTTCTACTGAAAATTTGGAGAAGTTTGAAAGTAAAATTAAGGACAACACCAAAATTATTTATTTTGAAACACCTTCAAATCCGCTCTTGAAAATAATTGATCTGGAAAAAATTGTACAAATAGCAAAAAAATATGAAATTATAACAGTAATAGACAACACTTTTGCTTCGCCTATAAATCAGAATCCTATTGAATTTGGCGTTGATGTGGTTGTGCATAGCGCCAGCAAGTATCTAAACGGGCACAGCGATTTAATCTGCGGCGCTATCGTTACTTCGGAAAAATTTATGGGCAGAATTCGCCCTTATGTCATTAATACAGGCGGTATTTTAAACGCACAGGATTTATATTTGCTGGAAAGAAGCATGAAAACGCTTAATTTAAGAGTCCAAAAACACAACGAAAATGCCCAAAAACTGGCAGAGTTTTTTGAAAAACATTCTCAGGTTAAGAAAGTTCATTATCCCGGACTTGTTTCTCATTCAGGACATGAAACCGCAAAAAAACAGATGTCAGGTTTTGGCGGGGTTCTTTCTGTAGAAACAAATTTAAACAAGGAGAAAACAAGAATATTCATTTCTGCTCTTAAATATTTTCAGGAAGCCGGAAGTCTTGCAGGGGTAGAATCTTTGATTTCCCTGCCATGTGAAACCTCGCATTCTAAAATGACTTATGAGACAAGATGCAGCATAGGAATTACGGACAGTTTGATAAGAATTTCCGCTGGAATCGAAGATGCGGAAGATTTAATAGCCGATATAGAACAGGCTTTTGAGAAAGCTAATAGCTAGCTTTTGACTGCTTTAAACTTCAAGCTGGCAACAGGCATGTTATGATACTGCCTTTTGCTTATATTTTTATCTTCGTCTATTATTTCAACCGTAAATCCTGCCTTCGTTAAAAGACTTACATAATCATTTTTTAGGACAGCTCCTGCAACGCAACTGCATAGCAAATCCTTGTTATTTTTGTGTTCATCAGAAAGCTTCTCTAGCAGAATCATATCAGAAACAAACATGCTTCCACCCGTTTTTAAAACTCTATAAGCCTCCTGGAAAGCTTTTAACTTGTCCGGCACAAGGTTTATAACGCAATTGCTGATTATTTTATCAACAAAACAATCATCTACAGGTAATTTTTCAATTTCTCCCAATCTGAATTCTACATTGGCATAATTATATTTTTCCGCATTATTTCTGGCTTTCGATATCATTTCCTCAGTCATGTCAACTCCGATGACTTTGCCGGAATCTCCAACTTTTTTTGCAGCGAGAAAACAATCAAGACCCGTGCCGGAACCTAAATCAAGAATAATATCTCCTATTTCTATTTCACCAAAAGCAGTTGGGTTTCCGCAGCCTAAGCCTAAATTGGCTTCTGGCACATTTTGTAAATCTTCTTCCGTATAACCAATTGATTTTGCGATTTTATCAGAGTCGTTGACAAATGAGTCAAGAGAACTACAGCAACATTTTTCTTCTTTTGCCACCCTTGCATATGCATTTTTTACAACTGATTTAATTTCTTCGTTCTTTTTCATAGTTTTTCTCCTTTTTTTAATTTTTTTCATAAAAATTACTCCTGATAATTAGTTGGAATTTTAGCACATAATATGATAATATTCCAATATAGTCATATAGTTTAGTGGACATGGATATTTAATTTATGAACAGAGAATTTTATAAACTTAAGACAGCAGTTATAAAGGCTATTGCTAATCCTACAAGATTAATGATTATTGACTGTTTAAGAGAGGGAGAAAAAACTGTTTCTGAAATAATTGAAATTATTGAGGATGAACAGTCAAACGTTTCAAAAAATTTAGGAATTTTAAAAAGCCAAGGGCTTATAAAAGACAGAAAAGCCGGTTTAAATGTTTACTATACTTTAAAAATTTGCTGTATAAATGAATTTTTCTGCTGTCTGGATAATATAATTTCTGAAAAATTTAAGCATCAGCAGAATCTTATAAACACTTTAAGTAATAATTAAAAATCTATTAATTTATTAAAAAAATCTCTCTTGAAGTGTAAGATAATCTTATGAAGAATCGCACATGTAGGAGAGAAAAATGATAAGCAATAATCTGAAAAATAATAGGTCAATTGAACAAGATAATAAGCAAAGAATTTGCCATCTTTATGGCGTATGCGGAAAAGAGGCAGGATATCTTAATTCTCATCTTGTTTCGCACTTCGGGTTAAAAAAACTCAACGAAAGAAAAGATTAATATTTTCGCATAAAAAAAATCCTCCTTTATAAAGGAGGATTAAATTTAAAACTCTCGGTTACTCTTAAAAAGTAACAATCTCTCTCAACTCTCTAATACACTAATCCAAATGCTTTGCTAACTAAAGAAGTGTATCAAGTAACGCTGCGTGTCTGGAAGCTGTCGCAGTGTTTCTGATTCTTCTTTTGTTGACATAACTTCTCAGCGCTTCTCTGATGAGTTCGCTTCTTGAGCGTTGTTCATCATCTGCTACTGTGTCAATTGTGCTTAAAAACTCGTCAGGCATGGAAATAAGTACTCTTGCCATAATTTTCTCCTCCAAAATTTTTCTCAACTACTCTCTCTGATTTAGTATATTTTTTTAAAGTGTTTATTGTGTGTGCTTACAATATATAAAAAACATATAAAAACGATAAAATTCAAAAAATTGCTTTTTCGTTACAAAAGTTAATTATAAATTTAATCAAAATATTATAAAAAGCACAGTACCACTATTCTCCAGCCAATCCGAATGCACCCGGAAGTTATGGCTTATGGCTGCTGCGTTCCCGCCCTGACCAGATTCACCGGCTTCCGCCGCATCAGACCAACCTTCATTGAATGGTGGTACTGCAATTGATATCTTAGCATAAAGATATCAATTTTGAATTTGTTTTGAAATTAATTAAAACCTGCAATTGCTAAAATTTCAACCCGATAAATAAGCCTTATTTAAACCCTCGGATTGATTTATTTTACTGAAACAAAACATAAAATAAAGTTATACCGCTCTTAAATTAAATTTCGGATTTTATCTGCAAACGCCTTGAGCGGTATAGGCGAAGCGGGAGTGTATTTTCGGGAAAATCCGGCTTTGCCCGCGAAGCAGGTGATGCAAAAGCTGAAAAGGGGCTTTGCCGCTTTGGAAGCTTTTAAAACACATTTGCCGGTTTTCTGAAAATTAAACTCATTCCAGTAGACAAGGGGAAATTCCTGCAGGCTAAGCTAATTTTTATACAGCGGCGCATTTATTTTTGGGGGTTATTTATGAAAATCGTCACAGACGATTTAATGTCAGGAAAAATTGAATCTTTCACAAACAGAATAGAAGAAAAAAACAACACATCGTTTGAAATTGCCTACAGGCACCTCATTAAAGCTGATGCCCTGAGAATTAAAAACTTTTTCTGGGAATCTATAGATGAATATCAATTTGGGCTTGAGTATGCCGAAGGCAATACAGAAATAGAAATATATAAGGGGCTCGGGTATTCTTATAAACAGGTCGGTTTCATGCAGGATGCTGTTAATGCTTTTAATAAAGCCAGAAAGCTTGCGCCTTTTGATAAGTCTTTATATTACGAATTAGGTTGTAGTTATTGCATGGATAGAAAGTACGACAAGGCAATAAAAGAGTATAAAAAAGCTTTAAAAATCTGTCCTGAGTATTCGGAAGCTAAATTAAACCTTGCTCTTGCTTATGAGCTTGGCGGACAAAATAATTTAGCGATAAAAACATACTTGAAAATAATAGAAACCTGTCCTGAAAATGTTTCAGCTTATAATGCTCTTGGCAGCTTATACATAAAACTTCATTTTCATAACAAGGCAATAAAAATCTTCAGACAGCTTGTAAAAATCAATAGAGACTATGCAAGGGCTTATCTTGGAATCGCCATTGCTTACGACAAAATGGGTAACAGTACAGATTGTTTAAGACATTATAGAAAATATATAAATCTCAAACCTAATTGCGGCAATTTGCCCTTTATCCTTGACAGGATTAAAGAGTTAAAAAGCGGAAAAGCGCCAAAACAATATGCTCATTTAAGGCTCGTAGGCTAATTTAAATTTTTTATTTTTTAACTTTTTCTTTTTTTTCGTCTTCTACAACAGAGGTAAGATGGCGTATATTTTCCGCTGCCTGAGCAATACTCTGTATACTTTCTATTTCTTTAATATTTAAGAAATTAGCCGGATCAAGCAGTATAATTAATCTGTTATCGTACTTGCCTATTCCAAGAATAAAGTCATGATCATTATCCGCAGTTACGGGCGATTTTTGAATATCTTTTGACTGCAAATGGATAACTTCTGAAACAGAATCAACCGTAAGTCCTATGGTGTTGTGTTCAAGCTCAAGCACCATAATTCTTGTTTCATTGGTTTCTTTTGCAAGTTCTAGCCCGAAGCGTTTTCTTCCGTCAATTACAGGGATTATACTACCTCTAAGGTTAATCACACCTTCAACAAATTCCGGTGATCTTGGAATTTTGGTTTTTTCCTGGGGCATTATAATTTCCTGCACACTTGTGATTGTTGTAGCATATTCTTCTTTGCCCAGCTTAAATGCTATAACTTGTAACTCTTCGTTTTCAAAAATATTTTGACTTGACATAAACATACTCTCCATTTAAAAATTAAATGCATAAGGGATATTTGTATCGTAACATATTTTTTAAAATTATTTAATTAATAAGTATTTTAATATTTGGATTCTAATTCAATATCCACGGAACTTTCTTCTGCCTCTGTAAATTCTTCTTCTTCAAAAGCTTCTTCAGATTGAATTTCTGTCCTAATCGATTTGCCTGTTTTATTTGACATAAGTCTTTCTTTTATTTCTTTTACTTTTCTGTCAATTCTGTCAGCTAAGAGGTCAATAGAGGCATACATGGATTCTGCGGATTCTGAAATTTTGACTACATGGCTATTTAGCAGGCAGGTTACTTCAGCTGTATGACTTTTCTTTACACTGGGGTTTTTTGTTACAGTCAACGTAATTTTGATATTCATTATCTGGTTATTGTGCCTTACAATTCTGCCGATTTTTTCTTCGACATAATCTCTTATGGCTTTGGTGATTTCAATGTTACGCCCATTAAGGGTAAAAGGCATAAGCGTTCCTCCTGACAAACTAAAAAACTCTTTCCACTTTTATCTTCTGATTATAAACTATTTTTTTTTTAGTTTAAAGATATTTAATTTTAATTTAAGAATTTTATCTGTACAGAATTTGGACATTGTCCAAATTGGCGGTTTTTCTTGCCTGTGGCAAATCATATTGAGCTTGCATATTTACCCAGAGCTCAGC
>DYOT01000065.1 GCA_020720345.1 Candidatus Caenarcanum sp. | reverse complement strand
AACTTATAAGTTATTAAGGGGTTTTGAGTCTGCAATGAAAAAATTTTTAACTAAACGGCTTCTTATATTTAATATTTTATTTTTAAGCATATTTTTTTCACAAAATATTAGCTTTCCATGTTTTGCGCAGGAAAAAAACGCTAATTTAAGCATTGATTACAATGATTCGGTAAAAAAAGAATCTGACGAGAATATAAAAGAATTAAACGCATTTATTGCAGAATATATCAAAGCTCTTAATGCCAGGAATATTAAAAAGGCTGGTAATTATTATGCTGCAAATTATACTGACAGCGATGGTTTCAATAAAGAACAGCTAATTAATTTATTAAAACAAGCCTGGCAAAAATACCCTGATATAAAGTATTCAAGCACTGTCAAAGCCCTTAGGTTTAGCGGCAACAGCGCAAGTATTGAGCTATGCTATAGCTTAACCGCAACCACAAAGGCAAAATCTGATATAACAAAGGATACAGGTGCTTTAACAGGAGTCTCTCAGGAAACTATATACCTCGAAAAATATGACGGCGGCTGGAAAATAGTTACTAATAAAATTCTATATGAGGAAGTGTCAATTAAATATGGAATAGCAAAAAATATAAATTTAAGCCTTAATGTTCCTGAACAGGTTTTATCCGGCGAAGAATATACGGCTTCTTTAAAAACTGACTTGCCTCCAGATGTTTTTGCCCTTGGCTCAATAACTTCTGCGCCTATTGTCTTTCCTCTAAAATCATCCGAAGAAGTTTTTAAACAAATACCGCCGGATTTAAACATACTGGAAAGGGTCATAAAATCCAATAAAAATAGTCTTAACGAAATTTCTTCAGCTTCAGTCAGTTTCTGCGAAGCCCAAAGCGGTTCTTATACCGGTATAAATCTAAGGGTTGCAGGAGTTGCAGTAATTTTAAAACGTGTAAATATTTTGCCCTCTAAAAGTTAAAATCTTTTTTGAATACTATAACAATATTACAATTTTTTCAAAAAAATAAATATAACGAAACATTTGTTAATTTTTTAAGGACAGCAAAAGTTTTTTATTTCATAATTATATTTAAGTGAGCGTAAATTAATAAAATTAACTTCAGCTTTGTAAGAGATTTGGAATAGGGAAATTAATAAAAATGATTAAAGATATAATAAACAGATATCATGCTTTTTATTTAGCCATAATAGTATTTTTTACAGACCGTTTTGTAAAAATTGTATTGTCTCAAGACTTGCTCTACAATGAAAATTTAAAAATCTGGAATGGGATTCTGAGTTTTACAAAAACTTACAACACCGGCGCTGCTTTTGGAATGCTTAAGGACAATGCTATACTTCTTGCGGTGTTTTCAATAATTGTAATAATTTCAATCTCTGTATATTTAATAAAATGCTACAAATCCATAAATGAAATCAACTCTATTGCATGGGGGCTTATTCTTGGAGGAACGCTCGGAAATGTTTTTGACAGATTAATTCATGGCTATGTTATTGACTTTATTAAGCTCGAATTTATTAATTTTCCTATTTTTAACATTGCTGATTTGTGCATTAACATAGGATCAATAATTCTTATTACACACTTGCTCTTTTTTCCCGGTAAAAAACAACAGGGCAAGTGTATAAATTCCGAATTAACACAATAAATGCCTGAAAATTCTCCCAAAACACCTAAATTAATAAATCTCGAAGTTGATATAGATGAAGCCGGATCAAGGCTTGATGTTTTTGTTGTAAATTTAGTTCCTGAGCTTACCAGAACAAGAGTTCAGCAGCTTATTAAGTCTGAAAATGCAGTTAATGTTAACGGAAAAACTTCCAAAAACTCGTATAAGTTAAAATACGGCGATGAAGTTTGTATAATAATTCCTGAAGCAAGACCTCTGGAAATGGAAGCGGAAAATATTCCTCTCGATATAAGGTATGAAGATGAAGATATGCTTGTGGTAAACAAATCTGCCGGCATGTTGACGCATCCGACTTCTATAGAAAGAGTTCATACTCTTGTGAATGCGCTATTGTTTCATTGCAGGGGTAATTTGTCAGGAATAAACGGGATTATGCGCCCTGGAATCCTTCACAGGCTTGACAGGGATACATCAGGACTCTTGATGATAGCTAAAAATGACTTTGCACATCAGTTTTTATCCGAACAAATAAAATCAAAAACTGCCATAAGACAATATTTAGCCATAATTCATGGAAATTTATCCGAAAATCAAGGAACTATAAGCGCTCCAATAGACAGGCATCTTACGCAAAAGCATAAAATGGATATAGTAGAAGGTGGGAAGACTGCTGTAACTCATTGGAAGGTTCTGGAAAGTTTTAAAAAATATACTTTTATTGAAGCTACTCTGGAAACAGGAAGAACTCACCAGATAAGAGTGCATTTTTCCAGCATAAATCATCCGGTTGCCGGCGATCCCCTTTATGGCGGAGGTAATATAAATATAAACCTTAACGGACAAGCTCTTCAGGCTTATAAGTTGAGCTTTTTTAGACCTTCAGACAAAAAACGGATGACAATAGAGCTTGAACCCGACGAAGACATTAAGAAGCTGCTGAAGTTTTTGCGAAATTAATTATTAAGGTCTGATTCTGTCCATAAGGCGAGGGAATGGAATGGTTTCTCGTACATGATGCAATCCGCAAATCCATCCTACTGTTCTTTCTATTCCCAGTCCAAAGCCGGCATGCGGAACGCTTCCGTAACGTCTTAAATCCAAATACCAGTCAAAAGCTTCTTCAGGAAGATTATGCTCTTTTATTTTCCCGAGCAGGACATCAAAATCGTCTTCTCTCTGTCCGCCGCCTATTATTTCCCCGAACCCTTCAGGAGCAATCATATCTACACAAAGCGCATGTTTTGCGCTTTCAGGATCCTGTTTCATATAAAAAGCCTTGCACTCTGCCGGATATCTGTGAATCATAACCGGTCTGTCGAATTTTTCAGAAATTACGGTCTCTTCATCACCGCCAAAATCTTCGCCCCATTCAATTTCCTTGCCGCTTTCCTTAAGAATTTTTATAGCTTCATCATAGCTGATTCTAGGAAAAGGTTTTTTAATATTTTCAAGCTTTGAAATATCTCTTTCAAGAATTTCCAGCTCTTGTCTTCTGTTTTTTACAACCTGCTGAACTACATATTCAACAAAGTCTTCGGCTAAATTCATGTCCATTTCAAGGTCAAAATAAGCCATTTCCGGCTCTACCATCCAGAATTCCGTTAAATGCCTTCTGGTTTTAGATTTTTCAGCCCTGAAAGTAGGTCCAAAACAATAAACTTTGCCGAAAGCCATCGCCGCCGCTTCCATATAAAGCTGTCCGCTCTGAGTTAAATAGGCATTTTCATCAAAATACTTTACTTCAAAAAGGTTTGTAGTTCCTTCGCAGGCTGCAGGCGTAAATATCGGGGCATCTACGAGCAAAAAACCGTTATTATTAAAGTAATTTCTTACAGAATTTACGATTTCATTTCTGATTTTCATTATAGCAAGCTGTCTTGGCGATCTTAACCATAGATGCCTGTTTTCCATAAGGAAAGCAACGCCGTGCTCTTTCGGGGTTATCGGATAATCATGAGATTCTCCGATAACTTTTATATCTTTAACCCCTATTTCAAAGCCTAAAGCTGACCTTTTATCTTCTTTAACTATCCCATAAACCTCAATTGAGCTTTCCTGCGAAATTTTATCAGCCATTTCAAAAACTTCTTCAGGAACATCTCCTTTAAAAATTACTGCCTGAATGATTCCTGTTCCATCTCTCACCTGAAGAAAATGAAGCTTTCCGCTGGATCTTTTACCATACAGCCAGCCTTTAAGTATTACATCCTGTCCTTCGTAACCTGATATTTCAGAAATATAGACGTGTTTTAATTCAGACATAATTAACCCCCGTATTTTCTTTTGTATTTTAACATAAAGTCTTTTTCATTTTTATAGTGGATGTTAATTAAGATGCAAAATAATATTATAAACTTGTGTCCACAACAACCACCTCACATGTTTATTTATCACGCTTTCCTGTATAATTATGATAGCGTGCTTTTTTATTTACAAAGTAGGAGTGTAAGCTGAAACGGCGACGCAGAGGCGGTGGCGTACAAGCTGAACTCATTTATAAGCGGAAGCAGAGAACATGCCCTAATCTTTGGCTTCGCTGAAAACTTTCTTTACTCATTTTATAAGAGGAATTTTAAATGAACCAGTATACCCCTCCATCGCAACTCAAAGTAAGAAAACCCGTTCTGATTTTTTTGAAAGTTGTCGGTCCTCCTCTGGTTTTATACGTAGAAAACTGCGAAGCAGTTTATCAGGAAATAAAACAGATTATTGCAGCCGCAAACGAGCAATCTCCAAAGCTTGTTGAAAAAACAGGAAAAGGTCCGCTAAAAAAGCTCGCTGTGCTTGATACACAAATAGCAGGCGTGGCTCTTCAGGAAGAAACCGGCTCAGTTTAGAAGCTGTTCCTAATGGTGCATCTGTGCTGCTAAAAATTTCTTTTCTTCTTCTTTTGAAGAGAATTCTCCGTTAATTTTAGCCTTTAACAGCTTACCTAATATTTCCCCAAAAAGAGGCCCGGGTTTTAGCCCCAGGTCAATAAGATTTTGACCCGTAGTATAAATTTTTATTTTTTTAAATTTTTTAAGATGAAGATTTATTTTTTCTTTTAGTTGAGGCGTTTTAATTAATAAAATTAATATTGCCTCCGGCAAAAATCCTTCAAAACTTTGATAAATTTCATAATTAGAAGAAGCCTGTTCTATCTCTTCAGCTTTTTCAGACAAAATTGCTGCTCCTGTTAATATCTCGGTTTCTATGCCTGAAAGATATAAATTATAGGCAATATCGGCGATTTTTTCCTGAGAAAAGTCTGTTAATAATACTCCCAGGTAAATAAGCCAGATAAAATCGGGCTTTAAAAATTTTAAATATTCCAAAGCGGTTTTTTCACAGTTTTCAGCAAGATTTTGAACAGATTCAGGAATATTAATATCTTTGTTTACAAGTTTGTATATATTTTCCTGAAGAAAAATTTCCATAATTTCGGGTCTGTTAAGATTAAACGCCTGTTTTAACTCGGATTTAATTCTTTCTCCGCAAAAATTATCGAACATGCCGGAGTCTAGACATTTATTCTGAAGGATTTTTGTGGATTCTTCCAGCTCATAATCAAACCTTACCCTGAATTTCAAAGCTCTAATTATTCTTGTAGGATCTTCTATAAAGCTTGACGGATGAAGCACTCTTATTTTTTTATTTTTTATATCGTCATATCCGCCCAGATAATCTGTTAAATCCGCAAAATCATTTTTATTTATGGATAAAGCCATAGAATTTATTGAAAAATCACGCCTTTTAACGTCTTCATAAAGTTCACATCCAATTTCTTCAACTTTGGGAAGACTCCCCGGATAAGGATAAGTTTCTTTTCTCGTGCCGGCAACGTCTATATCTATTTGCTGATTATTTATAGAAAAAACAAGTTTTGCTGTCCCGAATTTATCATGAATTTCTTTTATCTTGCATATATCGGGATATTTTTTTTCAAGAAAGCATGCAAATTCAAGAGCATCCCCCTGAACTGTTATATCCGTATCAAAATGGTTTTTGCCAATAATAACATCCCTAACAGCACCGCCAATAAGAAAAACACTTACAGGGAAACTGTCAGCGGCTTCCGAGCATAGATAAATGACTTTCAGCATATTTTCAGAAACAGCATTTTCAAGTTCTTTTTTTAGGTTAATCCTTGCATTCGGCATGCTCTTTACCCGTTAACGATCTTGATTTTATTTCTAAGAGTCTGTCTGGTTAAAATAAAAATTTAGCCCAAAAAGCTTATAGATAAAGGCTCGTTTAAGGACTGCGGTTAAAGCTGAAACGGCTTGCCTGGCAAGGCGGTGCAGGCTTTAACAAGACAGCTTCTAAAAATTAAGAATGTGCTTACTTACGGAGACCAAGCTTTTCAATTAATTTTCTGTATCTTTCAATATCTTCATTTTTAAGATAGCTTAAAAGTTTTTTTCTTTTGCCAACCATCATTAAGAGACCACGACGTCCTGAAAAATCCTTTTTGTTAATTTTTAAATGCTCTGTCAATTCCTTGACTTTTTGCGTTAAAAGAGCGACCTGAACTTCTGTTGAGCCGGTGTCATTGTCGCTTCTTTTATTTTCTTCAATAACTTCATTTTTGTTGGCAAGATTTATAGCCATTTAATCTTTTCTCCTGATTATTTTATTATTATGTCTGACTTAAATATATTATTAGATTTATTAAAACATTTACTTATTTCAACAATGAAATTCATAATATCATCTAAAGAAAATTCTTCAAGAGAGTAAGGACCTTTATCATTTGTTAAATAATGTAACAAAATCCCAAAAATCCGGTTTTATCTATATAGTAAATACTTTATATATATAGGTAGTTTATGGAAAGGTTGAATTTAATTAATGACTAGCTTAATGGGAATCAGCCAAAATATTTTAAATATGAATAACAGGGCTTTGCTTGATTACGTTGATAATTACTCTGCAAACGTGATACAGCCTCTTTTAGATTCTTCCGCTACAAGCGATCCTTATGATATTCCGCCAGTGGGGCTTCCCTCCAGCGTAACAGGACTTTCTACTAGAGATTTGCTTGATTATATTGATAATTATTCTGCAAACGTAGTTCAGACTCTTTTAGATTCTTCCACTACAAGCGATCCTTATGATATTCCGCCAGTGGGGCTTCCCTCCAGCGTAACAGGACTTTCTACTAGAGATTTGCTTGATTATATTGATAATTATTCTGCAAACGTAGTTCAGACTCTTTTAGATTCTTCCACTACAAGCGATCCTTATGATATTCCGCCAGTGGGGCTTCCCTCCAGCGTAACAGGACTTTCTACTAGAGATTTGCTTGATTATATTGATAATTATTCTGCAAACGTAGTTCAGACTCTTTTAGATTCTTCCACTACAAGCGATCCTTATGATATT
>DYOT01000064.1 GCA_020720345.1 Candidatus Caenarcanum sp. | reverse complement strand
CTGCCTTTATAAAATTCAAGAAAAATCCTAAATTTAATTTTGAGGCAGTATAGAACAATTTGTTTATATATAGACAGTCCAATGGCGAATTCTGGTTAAAATAAAAATTTAGCCCCAAAAGCTTATAGATAAAGGCTCGTTTAAGGACTGCGGCTTCTGAATTATTTTGATTCTTTAGAAACTTTAGGAGCTGCTATTTTTACAACTATATCTTCCAGATTGCCAAGAGGCTGAATATCTTTAGGGAACTCTATCTGTTTAATAGTTATAACTTCTTCATAATTAACCAGTTTTGAAATATCAACTTTAATAGCTGAAGGAATGTTGGAAGGAAGACATTCTATTTCAATCTTTGAAGTATTTATTATAAGCTTTCCGCCTGCTTTTACCGCAGGAGAATCTCCGATTGTTTCTACTGTAACTGTTATTTTAACTTTTTGGTCTGCTTTAATGCTTTGAAATTCTATATTTAAAACTTTATCGCTTATAGCTTCAATCTGAACCTTTTTTACAATAGCGCTGTATGTTGTTTTGTCCATTTTTAATTCAAATATAGCATTTTTATCTTTTTTATAAGCAGCTATAAATTCTTTAACATCAAGTTGAATTGAAACTGATTCCATGCCTTTTCCATATATAGTTGCAGGAACAAGTCCTTTTTGTCTTATCTGTCTGGGATTTAAAGAACTGTCTTTTTTCTCCGTATTAATTAGTGTTTGTGTCATTATTTGCTCCTTTATGTATGGTTAATTTCATTATTTGTCATTTAAATTTATTAAAACGTTGATTTATAAGGTTACGACTGTAACCAATTATTTTTAAATATACTATAAAAAAAATAAAAGGCGACAATAATTATTGCCGCCTTTTAAATCCAGTTTTTTTTAAGAGCCTGTCTGGTTAAAATAAAAATTTAGCCCCAAAAGCTTATAGATAAAGGCTCGTTTAAGGACTGCGGCTAAAGCCTGCAAGACAGCTTCTAAAAATACTTTGAAATTTCTTCAAGATATTTTTCAAGAATTCTGTATCCGTCATAGTTTTTCTTAACGCTTACAAATCTTGTTGCTATAAGGCATTTAAGCTCTTTTACCCTGATTTTAATAATTAAATCAGCAGCATCCTGAAGTTCTTTATTTCTGGAATAGCTCCATCTCTTAAGAAAAATAATTTCGTCTTCCATTTGTTTAGAAGTGCTTAATTCAAGCGGGTTAAAATCATATTTTGCCAGAAGGGCTTTTTCATCCTCACCAATTCTTGGCTGAACAACAGGCTGTCCAAATATTTTTTTAATTATCATGAAATTATCTGCGGCTCTCTTATGAGATTCAGGAACGCCTCTTCTGATGAAACAATTGTTTTTCATCATAAAATTATGCTTCATAGCTTCAGCCGCAAGACTTTGAACAGTAGAATCAGAACCTAACGAACTGGTCATATATG
The DNA here is from genome assembly GCA_020720345.1 of Candidatus Caenarcanum sp. Taxonomy (GTDB): domain Bacteria; phylum Cyanobacteriota; class Vampirovibrionia; order Gastranaerophilales; family UBA9971; genus DYOT01. Next base: position 5,641 of record DYOT01000064.1, on the reverse strand, counting down.
TTTTCTTTGAATTCTTCTCAAGATTTTGAGTTTCTAAATTTTTTTCCAGATCTTTGCCTGTTATGTTAACTGCCATAATGCTCCCCAACTTGACAAAACTACACGAGTGAAAAATTTTTTACAAATTCACTAGCTATATTAAACCACATGTTGATTAATATTTAAATTTTTAAATAATTATATTAATGAATGTTTACAAATATATAATGTCAAAAACTAATTTGGAAAACTCTTTAAAAGAATAGTATTTTTCGGCAAAATATCTTGAATTTTGTTTAATTTGTACTCTTAAATAATCATTTAAGACAAGTTCAACAACTTTTTCAGCAAAAATTTCAGGATATTCGGCAATTATTACGGGGCAATCTTCATTTGAATTAACGCCTTCCATTCCGGCAGGTGTGCTTACTATAGCCTTTCCCCAGGCAATAGATTCAAGGATTTTTATTCTGGTTCCGCCTTTTAGTCTTAAAGGAACAACCAGAACGGAATATTTTTTTATTTCTTTAAAAATATTATCTTTTTCCCCGACAAAAAAAATATTTTTACCATTATGAAGATTTTTAATTTTTTTATTTGCATTTTTGCCGACAAGATAGAATTTTATGTCAGGATTTTTTTCAAGTATTAAAGGAAAAATTTCGTTGACAAAATAAAAAACAGCATCGTAATTTTGAATCCATGAGAAAGTCCCCATAAAATAAATAGAATTATTCCCCTCCAATTCAGGAGGCGAATAAGTATAATTTTCTATACAGGGAATCATTTCCAGCAGATGAAATCTTTCAGTTACTTCTGGAATTTCGTTTGCAGTCCTGCTCATATCTTCTTTACTTAGAAAAATGGTTTTATCTGCATTTTTTATGCATTCAAGTTCAATTTTTTTAAGATATTTTTGTTCAATTTTTGTAAACAAATTGTAAGCTTTGTTATATTTGTATTTTTGCTGAAAAACAAAATACTCCAATACATGTGCATTAATAATAGTTTTAATCCCTCTTTTTTTTACTTCACCCATTAAATCAGGGTTGAAAAGTAAATTCACGTACATATATGAATGTTCAAAAATTATAGTTGAGTATTCGTCTGTTTTAATAAGTTCCATAAGCTTTTCAGATAACTTATTTGAATAAAAACGGTTAAAAATATAAGATTTTTGCTTGAAAAACCAGTCAAAAAGACATCTGAAATTAATTTTAGGTTCGATCGGGCAATAATAAATGTTTTTAAAATCAAAAAAATCATTACTGGAGCAACTGCCAAAGCATAGTAAATCAGCTTCTATTTTCATCGCTGACAAGGCTCTCGTTATGTGTTCAAGGACAATCAAATCCCCTCCCTTCGCAGGATATGGAATTATTCTTGAAACGAAGAGGATTTTTTTAGGTTTAGTCATTATATTGGCTTGATACCCTGTAAGCATCGAGGTTTCTATCATTTAAAACAGGAAACTCTTCACGGATTTTTTTCAGGTAATCAAAATCAATTTCTCCGGTAAAAACGCCTTCATCTCCTCCTGCGGAAGCAATAACATCTCCCCAGGGATTTATAAGCATTGACATACCAAGATTCTGACGTTTGGGAGATACTCGTCCGCATTGGTTTACTGCAATCATGAAAGCTGTATTTTCTATAGCCCTTGCTTTATTAAGCGTCATCCAGTGGTCAAGTCTTGGATAAGGCCACGCTGCAACGCAGATAATAATTTCAGCGCCTGCATAAGTCAATGCCCTGTATAATTCCGGGAATCTAAGGTCATAGCAAATACTTAAGCCTATTTTACCTATGTCTGTTTTCACCACAACAGCTTTATCGCCAGAAGAAACATATTCTCCCTCTTTGCTGCCGTAGTAGTTAAACATATGAATTTTTTGATATTTGTCTAAAATCAAGCCTTTTCTGTCAAAAACAACGGAAGAATTTTTATATAGACCGCTTTCAGTCTTTTCTATATAGCTGCCTGAAACTATATTGGCGTCAGATTTTTTTGCTAAACCTGATAAAAATTCCGTCGTTTCATCTTCGGGAATCTGTTCAGCGCATTTATGCAGGCATTTATGGTCAACACCGGAATTAAAAACTTCCGGCAGGACAATCAAGTCAGGCTTATACCATGCATTTTCTTCGACAAATTTCTGCACTTTATCGAAATTTGCCTTTTTATCGCCTATTTCCGGCTGAATTTGTACGCCTAAAACACGAATCTTTGTCATTTTTTTGTTATTATATAATACTATAAAACCTATTTTAACACAGGTATATTATAAATCATGGAGTTATGCAAATGAATGAAATGAGTGATATAAGATGGAAGCAACGATTTGAAAACTTTGAAAGAGCTTTTATACTATTAAGAGAAGCTCTTTCAAAAGAGGTAGAAACTCTTTCTGATTTAGAAAAAGAAGGTGTAATCCAAAGATTTGAATATACCTTAGAACTTGCATGGAAAACATTAAAAGATTATCTGGAATTTAGCAATGTTGTTTTGGATCAAATTACTCCTAGAAAAGTTATTAAAGAAGCTTTTGCAGCAAATATTATTCAAGATGGTGAAACCTGGATAAAAATGCTTGAATTAAGAAATCATTTATCCCATAAATATGATCAGAATATGTTCAATCAGACAATAGACAAAATTGCAAAAATTTATCTGGATAAATTTGATGAGATGTTTATGTTTCTTAAGGAGAAAGCGATTGATTGATTTTGGGTTATCAGAAGAAATATTAGAAATAATTAAACGATTCTTTACAAAATATCCACAAGTAGAAGTTGTAAAGGTTTTTGGCTCTAGAGCTATGGGAAATTATAGACCAAATTCAGATATAGATTTTGTTTTATGGGGAAATATAGATATAGAATTACTTGGAAAGATTGCATACGAACTAGATGAACTTCCAACTCCTTACAAATTCGATGTTAAAATTTATGATGAAATAAAACATCTTAAACTTAAAGAACATATAGACAGGGTTGCAAAAACTTTTTATCAAAAATAAGTTCCTGCTATTCAAATATTAAGAAAAATTAATGTATCGTTTACACTTAATAAAATGTAGTGTAATATACTATGTTAATAAAGAAATATTAATAATCAGGTATATATAGAATAGGAGAATGTTGAATGGGTACAATAGAGTTTTATACAAACAATGAAGAGCTTAAAAAAATTACTTCCGCCGTAAGATCAACTATTCAGGCTGCATTTTTTGGCAATAACGTTGAACAGCTTAATTCTGTTGAAAAAGCTTATAATCTTGCGAAAAATAGTCCGGGGACTGTAGAACTTACCGGAATGCCTGTCTATAAACCTGAAGAGCAGGGAATTCCAAAAGGTGCTAACGTTCTTTTATTCAATGACGGTACAGTAGTCGGCAGATGTTCAGCCGCAAGAGTAATTGTAGGCGAACCGGGATGCGATCTGCCTGAACTTCAACCCATAATAAGAGAAGCTGTTTACGGCACAAGATACAAAAAAATGTATCATGCAGAATCTTATGTAGGTTTAGAACAGGATTTTATGATTAAAGCTCATCTTTTAATCCCTGAAAACTTTGAAAACGTAGTTTACAGCTGGTTATTAAACTTCCAGTATCTTAACGACATATACAATCAAATGTACAAAGAATCAAGACAGATACCCGAAGGCGACATATATATATTCTCCGACCCTGATTGGACGCATCCTGATTATCCGTACGGCTTAACTTTTTTTGATCCTAAAAACAACTGTGCCGCAATTTTGGGTATGAGATACTTCGGAGAGCACAAAAAAGGAACACTAACCCTTGTATGGTGCGCTGCTGCAAGAAACGGATATGCTTCCTGCCACGGCGGATTGAAAAGATACAATTTACAAGACGGCAAAAAATATTCAGTAGCGGTATTCGGGCTTTCCGGTTCGGGAAAATCCACAATTACACACGCAAGACACAATGATAAATATGATATAACAGTGCTTCATGACGATGCGTTTATTATTAACGTGAAGGAAAAATATTCCATAGCCCTTGAACCGGCTTATTTTGACAAAACTCAAGATTATCCGATGGGCTGTGAAGACAACAAATTTCTTATCACCGTACAAAATAATGGCGTAATTGCTGACAATGACGGAAAATTGTATGCCGTAACCGAAGATATCAGAAACGGAAACGGTCGAGCAGTCAAGTCAAAATTCTGGTCGCCAAATAGAGTAGACAGAGTAGATGAGCCAATTAACGCTATATTCTGGCTTATGCAGGATCCTACTATTCCTCCTGTCCTCAAATTAAAAGGTGCATCTTTAGGTTCTGCAATGGGCGCAACCCTCGCAACAAAAAGAACTTCCGCAGAAAGACTTGCCGTTGGCGTTGATCCTAACGCTCTCGTAGTTGAGCCATACGCTAACCCGTTCAGGACTTATCCTCTCGATATGGATTACACAAGGTTTAAACAGCTTATCGAGGATGGTGTGGATTGCTACATCCTGAATACAGGTACATTTATGGGCAAAAAAGTCCAGCCTAAGCACACACTCGGAATTATAGAAAGTATTATAGAAGGCACAGCCAACTTCAAGCAATGGGAAAACTTCTCTGATATTGAAATTATGGAACTTGAAGACTTTGATACAAGCTTCAGCAATGCTGAATATAGGCAGCAGTTCATTGCAAGGATGAATGACAGGTTTGAATTTATCAGGTCAAGAGATACAGAAAAAGCCGGGCTGGATAAGCTTCCTGCTGATGCTCTTGAGGCTCTTGAAAAAGTTATCGCCGAAGTCAAATCAGGCGTTGCAGTTTAAAGGTATTTTTTGTTTTTCTAATGGGATTTCATCCCAAACCCAAGGAACTTTCTTTAACGTAAAGAAAGTTCCCAAAGAAAGCATTACTGCCTGTCCGTGATTTCTGGTTTTATAAGCTCACTTTTATTCTTTGACTTAATAGTTTGCACGCTCAAACTCGGCGGCATAGCCGCCTCAAACATGAGCTAAAGCCTAATATAGACGTTCACATAAAACTATGAAATCGCTCTACGGCAGGCTTACGGGGTGTGGGGGTGCAACCCCCGATAACCTTTTGCAGTAAAAGAAAGTTAGGCAGGTTTGGAGTGCAACTCCATTAAAAATCCATCTCTTGCTGTTCTGCTTTAACATCAGGAACAGATTCCAAATCTAAAATCCTGGCGAGGGCACGGGTATCACCCTTCATTTTGAAGTATTCAGCAAACTTTGGCGTGGTTTTTAGTATAAAAGACCGCCCGTTTTTGTCTTTTTTTCTGCTAATTAAACCTTTTTCCAGAAGCTCGGGAATATGGTCATATGCCACAGCGCCTCTAAGTTCTTTTAATCTTGACTGCCTGATTGGCTCTTTTATGGCTATAATAGTCAAAGTCCTTAAAACAGTTGTCTTTAGCTCAACAGGAACAAGCTTTTCTACAATATCTTTATAATCTTCCCTTACCTGAATTATGTATCCGTTTTCATCATCAATCTCAAGGGCGGATTCACGAGTTGAATAGTCCATTATTAAATCAAGAAGAGCTCCCTCAATTTCCAGAGGGTCTTCTTTTATTACTTCAGCAATTTCTTCAACTGTAACAGCCTTTCCTGTAACGAAAAGAACTGCTTCGATTCTGTTTTTTAATTGCGAAGCAAGTA
>DYOT01000063.1 GCA_020720345.1 Candidatus Caenarcanum sp. | reverse complement strand
ATAAGTTAAAAATAGGGATTAGAATGAAATATTTTAAGTACAAAATTTTAATAACATTTGCAGTTGCTGCTTTTATTTCCGCAAATACTTGTAATGCAATGCAGCCGCAAGCTGTAAAGCATTACAATAACGCATTAATGCTCTACAAAACTGATGATCTTGAAGGAGCAAAAAGAGAATTTGAAACAGCAATTGAATATTCAAACAAAGAACCGCTTCTACATATAAAATTGGCTGATGTGCTTTCCAAGCTGGGATTTTGGCAGGATGCAATAGCTGAATACAGAGAAGCCGCAAAACTTGATACTACTGATGCTTTTATTTACATTAGCATAGGCAATATTTATCAGGAGCAAAATCATCTTCAAGACGCACTAAAAGCCTATATGCAAGCTTCTGAAATATCTCCAGATTATAATTTTAATTACTTAAACATAGCTAATACAACTTCTTTAATGGGAAATACCCAGGGAGCCATAGATTATTACAAAAAATTTATCTATTATTATCCTGCGCATGTCGACTCAAGAAACAACCTTGCTTCAATGTATCTCAAGATTAAACAACCTAAAGAAGCCATTAAGCAATATGAATTTATACTTGAGAACATTCCTGAAGAATTTAACGAATATACTAATTATGCAAATGCACTAATCATTGATAAAAATTATGAAAAAGCAATTCAAATCCTTCAAAAAGGCTTAGCTAAAAATCCTTTCAACGCATCAGCCCACTCAAGTCTAGCTATGGCTTACATCTACACAAATCAAAAGGATAAAGCCGTAGACGAATTTAAAAGCGCTCTAAAAATTAATCCTAAACTGCCACAGGTTAAATACGACCTTGCAGCTCTTTTAGTCGACTTAAATAAAGATGACGAAGCTATTTCATACTTTGAAGATTACATAAAAGATGTCCCTGATAATGTTAAAGCTCTTTATCATCTGGGATTGCTTTATCAAAAACGCAATGATACAGACAAAGCCATTGAAAAATTTGAAAAAGCTCTTGCCTTTAAGTCCAATGATATTGACGTTAAAATAAGTTTGGCTGAAAGCTATCACTTAACAAAAAATTATGAAAAAGCCATAAATCTTTATGAACAAATATTAAAAGTTGAAAAAGATGATTCCAAGTTATATTACAATGCCGGTCTTGCTTACCATTCAATTAAAAATATGGATAAAGCCATAGAAATGTATAAAAAATCCCTTGCCTTAAAAGATGAGAACAAAGTTAAACAGGATTACGCAGTCGCTTTACTTGCAAAAGCTAATCAATACAACGCCGACAAAGATTATATTAATGCTATTTCTTATTATAATGAGACACTCAAAATAAAGCCTTCAGATTTCTATGCTCTTTCAGGACTCGCTAACACTTACCAGAAAATGGGTAAAAATAATGAAGCAATTTTAACTTATGAAAAAGCTATAGCAAAAGATAATACCAATAAAAATATCTTTATAAATTACGGGAAAGCTCTGGTTAGCTCTAAAAAACTTCCAGAAGCGCAGGGAGCTTATGAAAAAGCCATAGAGATTGACCCGAAAGAAATACAGGCTTATATAGGGCTTGGAGATGCGTTTTATAAAGATGACAATTTTGACAAAGCCATTTATCAGTACAACAAAGCTCTTGGTCTTGACCCTGAAAACGTTGATACTCTTATAAAAATTGGAAATGTTTATAAAGACAAGGAAGAAAGAGAAAAAGCCCTTGACTTCTATAAAAAAGCTCTTGCTGCCGAACCCGACAATTCAAATGCAAAGTTTAATATGGGTCTTGTTTATGCAGAAACAGGAAAATATAATGAAGCAAGAAATTGTTATAATGACGTAATTTTATCTACACCTGATTTTTCCTATGCTTATTATGCATTGGGACTGATTGAAGAAGAAGCTCAAAATTTTTCCTCAGCAGTTTATAATTTTCAAAAATTTCTTGTACTTTCACCAAATGACGAGAATATAAAAGGTGTAGAATATAAAATCAGCGAATTAAAGAAAAAAATTGCAGAACTACAAAAGAATTAAAATTGAAAACATATAGATATTTAATAATTATAATTTTGAGTTTACTGGTGTCTTCCTGTAATAAGCAGAAAGTAGCGTTATTTTTAAGTGCTGAACCTATAAACATGCAAAACATAATGGTTTTGCCGGAAAAGCCTATTTTTAAAGTTCGCCAACGGATTTATTTTGTTCTGGCGAGCAATACACCTATAGAAAGCCCTATTTTACGGCTTCAGACTGTAAAATTTGAGAACAAATACGGATTTCCTCTTTCCAAAATAGATATACCTTATGCAATAGACATTGAAAGGGGCGAAAACAAAAATATAGTTTCCGATTATTTTGTGTTGCAGGAAGATGGGGATTATTTTATAAGGATATTTTCTATAGATAATCTTATAACGCCTATTGTTGAGGCAGAATTTACTGTTGAAAAACTATAATTAACCCCAGTCGCAAATTATTATTTTGATTGTCATCCTGAGCATAGCAGGGAACACGCTTTTTTGATTGAGTATCAAAAAAGAAGGGGGAGATCTGTCCCTTTTGGCTTTTAAGCTCTTATCCTGTTCTGGACAGATTCTTCGGACTAAAGTCCTCAGAATGACAAATCCACTATTCATGACGATTTTGCCTATTTGGCGACTCGAGTTAATTATCAAACCTGCAATTCTTCCCTGACAGGTTCATTAATTTCCTTAATATTATCTATTTCCTTAATTTTTCTAAGTTTTGCAAACCTTGCCAGAATAAGCATTAAAAGAAAAATTATTAAAAGAATAATCAGGTAAACTCTATGCGCCCCTACTATGATTGTTGCTGTCGCTCCTGCTGCCGCACACACAAGATAAAGAATAGCTGCGGTACGATTATGAGACAATCCGGCTTTTAATAATTTATGGTGAATATGCTCCGCATCTGCTTTCATCAGATTATCTCCTTTTAAAAGCCTTCTTAAAACCGAATAAGATATGTCAATAATAGGCACAGCAAGTATCAGCAAAGGCAAAAGCATCGTAGCTGTAAGGCTTTTTAAAACTCCTGTAACAGACAGTCCTGCAAGCGCAAAGCCTGCAAACAGAGCTCCCGAGTCGCCCATGAAAATTCTGGCAGGATGAAAATTATACACCAGAAATCCCATCATTGAACCTGCTAATATTGATGCCATAACAGCGCTTATGGGTTGGTGTGTATAAATTGCTATAACAGAAAGTGTTACTGCGCAAATAGTACTCACACCTCCTGCAAGTCCGTCTACTCCGTCAATAAAATTCATGGCATTACTTATCCCTACAAGCCATATTAAAGTAACGGGAAGACTGAATATTCCCAGAGAAATCTGCTGTCCAAAAGGATTAAACAATACTTCTATTTTTACGCCCAGAAGAAATGCTATTAAGGCAGCTCCAATTTGAACAACTAGCTTAAATTTTGGACTTAGGTCATACAGGTCATCTACCAATCCTAGCAAAAACATTATACTTCCACCGACAAGTATGCCAGAAAGCCCGTTTCCAAAAGGATAATCCCAATTTACAAAAACAAGAATCATAAAAGTCAGTATTGTGCAAAGCCATATAGCAACCCCTCCAAGTCTGGGAATAGGGTTTGTATGGACTTTTCTTTCATTTGGTATGTCAACTATGCCTTTTTTCAGACATACTCTCCTGACGGCAGGCACTATGAACAAAGCCAGAATAAATGCTATTAAAAAACCAAGAATATGCGCATACTGCATAAAAGTTTATTTACTCCCTAAGAAAAAATGTATATTTTTATTGCAATTATATCATGAGCTGTCAATGCAAAAATATTTTTTCAAAAAAGCGCAATTTTTTAACACTAGTTGTTTTTATATAAATAAGAGGGAATAATCTATATTTATTTTTTATTTTAATAGGATAGGGAGGAAGGAAAAAATGGTTTCAGAAATTCAAAAAGTATCGGCTGATTTAGAGGTACAAAAAAAGGATATTCCAGTTCCTGCACAAATTCAGGACAATAAACCAAAAAGTGTTGACTCGGTATTTAGTGATATTAAAAAGCTGGATAAATCAATTGAAGGCGGTGAAAACAATATATTTGCACGTGCAGAAGACCAAAAAGCCTATTTGGAAGCTTCCGCTGCCGATGACCCCCAAAAGAAAAAAGATTTTATTAAAAACCTTTTAATTGACGACTTAATAGGAGGCAAAAAAATTGACGGAAATGTTGATGGAAAAATAGACGGGCAAGATATTTTCAATGTTAAAGATAAAAATGCACTACAGAATATTTTATCTTCAATGATGGAAACTCTAGGGATGAAAAAACCGGAAGATATAGCAAATTCACTATTGCCGGAACTGTCTAAACAGGCACAATCACGCAAATCATTAAGTCTTCCTGAAATGCGCTCTCTAACTTCGAGTTTTGCCAATAACAATTTCAGAAATTCAAAATTCCCGGGAATAAGCGGTTCACAAGCAAGTTCTGTAGCAAATCTGCAAACTCCAAAATTCAGCGGAGACACTGAACAGCTTATTCAAGACACTGTTGCATTGTTTAAAGATAGAATTGGCAATCTTGTTCAAAAAGGTGTAATTAAAGACGAGCAGGAATTCGTCAACTTAGTAAAAGCAATGATGAAACAGGAATCAGGAGGCAATCAAAATGCTGTATCAAATAAAGGCGCAACCGGATTAATGCAGCTCATGCCTGAAACAGCAAGAGGACTGGGAGTAAATCCGAATGACCCTGCTGACAACCTTAAAGGCGGAGTCGCATATATTTTACAACAGCTGGAAACTTTTGGAAATATACCTGAAGCACTTGCGGCTTACAATGCAGGACCGGGAAATGTAAAAAATGGCAAATGGCAAGGATTTAAAGAAACAACCGGTTATGTACGAAACATAACTGCCATGGCTGATAAACTGAACAACCAAAGAGCATAAACTTCAACCTAGGAGGAAAAATTACCCAACAGGCAGTCGAGCGACCTTAGTATCTCGTAAGTGAGGCCGGCTTCAGAAAGCTCCTCTGCCGTAAAACCAAACAACGTTATCATATTTTTAGCCGGAATACTCGCGGGATTATACAATAAATCCTCTATTACACAGGTAAGAGCTTCTTTTCTTGTGAAACTAATAGGGGATTTGTCGTTTTTAGCACGCGCAAGCAACCTCTGCTTACATTTTCCCAAGTCTAACCACCTTTTAACACTATGGACTAATATGTCATGCTGAACTTGTTTCAGCATCTATCTGGTTTAGGATTATAGCTTATATCGTTTTCTGGATAGACCCTGAATCACCAAGTAGGGGCATAAAACTACGGCTCTCAGGCTCGCTTTGTTTTGCAGCCAGTTCAGAGTGACGTTTCCAGGTCAGATTAATCTTCAACGGGAATGGTTAATTTCTGATCTACCTGAAGATCATCAGGACTTTTTAATTTATTAACAGTTTGTATTTTCATAACTTTTTCGGGATTACTTGTTCCATAGAACTTATAAGCAATAGCTCCCAATGTATCCCCGCCTTTAACCCTGTATTCTGTCGTTTTAGTAATAGCGGCAGAATCTAAAGGAGTAGAAGGAGTTACATTTACTGTAGCTTTTGAAGGCGATTTTGGCCAGAAATTAAATCCGGCTGAATTTTCCTTCTTCGGTATTCCAAAATTCAAAAATAAAGTCATTACTACAGCACATAAAGCACCTGTAATAAAGCCAGTGGTCAGGTAAAAGCCAGGGGATCTTTCTTCTCTATGGTTAATTTTAAACCCCTGCCATAGAACATCAAGCTCTCTGTCTTTATCAGACCTGAGATATACTCCCGGTGATGAATCATAATATGCTGACTTGTTTGGTATCAGTTCGTCCAATGCAAGCACCCTTTCTTTAGACATGTTTGTTTTTCTCAATGTACTATTTCTCATATATATTTTGTCTTTCCTCAGCGAGTTATACAGCATTTTATGATTTTTATTAAAATAATTAATGACATAATAAATTACAAATAACACATAATCAAGTTTATTAAGAGTTTTGTTAACTACTTTTAAGCTTTAGTAAAAATTTTAACAACTGTTTATCAAATCATACAGTAATAAATAGGAGTTTTAATTGTTTTTTCACCGTAGAGTCTAGTAAAAAACATTTTCCAGACTCCAAAAGGGTCATAAGGAATAACTTTATAAGGAAATTGTTTTTGTTTGGTTTTTTTCAAAAAGTTTAAATAAAGTTTTATACGCCAATGCTTACCATGCTTTTTAAATAAAATCTGTTTTAATTCGTTGGCAGCATTTATTCTATAGTCTTTTAACGATTCTCCTCCTACATTTTTTTTATAGCCAATATTTCTATTCCATTTTACAGGAAGATTATGATCCAGAATCCACCATAACTGATTATTTGCAGATTCATAACCTAGTTCATGCGTTGTTATCCAACCTCTTTCAGCTTTTTTTTCAAAAAAGCCTGTTTCGTTTTTACGGGTTTTTTCAAGAAGTTCATGACTAATAAGAGGGGCAATACACTCACACCAGCAGCATAGAGAATAGTCCTGAGGGGGATTTTCTCTATACCTCTGATGATTTATAACCTCATCGGAAATAAGGGCTGGAGAAAGTATTCCTACATTAATTCCGGCATTTATTATTTTATCAAGAGAACTATTTAATCTTTGTTTATAATTAATATTTTCTGCCAGTTCACTACTTGTATTAATAATCCAATAATAATCAGCCGGAAAATAATCCATAGCATAGATTAATGCCATTTTAGCCTGTCCGACTGCTTTAATATTTTTCGGCAGGATAAAATTTGCCGAATTTGCCTTTGGTCTAAGATTCGATCCGTTATCAACTGAAATTATGTCTTTAAATCCGTCTTTAATCAGTTTTTCATAAATTTTATCAGTTTCTTCCGGCTGATTATAATTCAATATAATCGGAAGTATTCGTCTATTATTCATTGCTATTAAACTTAAATGCTATATTCATCTTACCATTCACATGCTAGTGGCAAATATAACATAAGCATGGATTTTACAAAATTATTATAAATTTTTGTAAAGTTTATTGTTTTTA
>DYOT01000297.1 GCA_020720345.1 Candidatus Caenarcanum sp. | reverse complement strand
TTCCCCGCAGCTCCACTTTTTAGAGAAGCAAAATAACGCAAAGACCTGTAAATGAGACATTACAGGTCTTATTTTTATCCCCTCCAAAGCAATAAAACGCATAAAAAAGAAAGAATATAATGAGAAGATATTCACCCCCGTTAAACTGAGGCTGCAATTATAAATCAAATCAAGTTCGGCGGTTGGCTCCCACTTTAATGCAGGACAAGTGCTGCTGCCGTCATTTAATTCATTGGCAATTTTGCCAGCAATTTACTTCACCTCCCTCCTTTCTATTAATTCTCAACTATAGTCGAAATAGCTTTTTAGGATCTATAAATTAAAAGTCTTTTCCCAATTGTTATTGAAGCAAAACTGTCGTAAATTTGATATAGGAAATTAATAACAAAATGTCAAGCTTTGTCAGGTTCCGAAATCCTGAATTTTTTTATTTGTTTATATGTTCTAAAAGTGTAATAGTTAAAATCTTGTCAAATTGTTATGATTTAGCTTTGCCTTGAATAAAAATAACAAAATGAAAAAAATACTATTTGCAATTGTATTGGCATCAATGGTAATAGCATTTATCACTTTTTGGATCAATGAAGAAACCAAAATAACTGAAACAATTTATCAAAAACCAAGAAGCGGATTAGCAATCATTATGACTGGTGCTGCTGCAAGAATACCCCAGGAGGCAGCCTTGCTCGAAGAACTTGATAAAAGAGGCATGCTTAAAGACCTGGTTTTTATTTCGGGTGTTAGCTCAGGAGCACTTAACTCGGTACTTCTAAATGGAATTTTAAGTAATAAAATAAGTTGGAAAGAATATAAAGACATTCTCTTTAACCTTAAAAACAGCGATATTTATATTCAGGATAAAAAGAAAATTCCAGTTAATACTTCGCCTGCAAGAAGTCTTTTTGTAAAAATAGTAGAAGATAGAATGGGTTTTTTCAGTATTGACGATCTTCCTTATACAACATCCATTTCAATTACAGAGTTAAAAGAACTCGTTCCTAAAAAACCTGTTTACCGGATGTGCAACAGAAAAATAAATGAAGAATCAGATACTACTATTGGTCTTGTTAATTTAATGATGGCTTCGGCAGCAATTCCTATTGTTTTCCCTGCTGTAAGGATAACAGATGCCACAACAATTCCACGACATGAATACATAGACGGAGGATTAGGAGAAGACCATGTGCCCTATCGTGCACTTCTTGAATTTGAAAAATTCAGGGGTTTCGGTGTTGCAAAGGTTATTATAATAAGCAGGGATTGTGATAGTATTCCGCAATTAAGCGAAGAATTGAAAAGTTTAGGAATCAATGATCGCGGAATTTGTGATAAATTGGGTTTTTCCATTGATG
>DYOT01000062.1 GCA_020720345.1 Candidatus Caenarcanum sp. | reverse complement strand
GTTCATAGCACCAAAACCAATTTTTCCTGTTTGCATTTTCTAGTTCCCCTATTTCTGGATATAAATTTATAATCCAAATCATATACAAAACAAAAATTTTTCGATAGCGATATAATTAAAAATTGGGGTTATTTAACAAGTTTTTTTTAATTTTTCGATTAAATCAGCATGTTTTTCTGCAAATTTATGCCCTTTGGCTTCTATTGCCATAATTAGCACTTCAGAAAGGTTGATAGCCTCGCCTTTTGACAATTGTTCCTGATAATAGCATTCGTAGTTCTCAGGAATTCTTAAAGACCAGTTTTCACTGCCGGAAGTACCGGGCATGTTATATCTTTCACGGCTTCCAAAGAAGTCTGAAAAGAAAATCTGGATATTTTCAGCAGGGCTTGCGAAAAGCTCCGCAAATTTTGCTGTAATAAACAGTTTTGGGTTTTGCATTATCTGCTCTTTGAATTCGTGAACATGATTTTCTTTTAAGTCAGATGCAAGGTTTTCCGCATGCAAACAAGCCTTATTTTCTTTATATAGTTCATCAACCCAGCTCATCATTGGCTGGTTGTCATGGCTGGCAATCATTGCCCAGTGCTGCGGCTCTGTATGCTTAATCCTATAGGGATGGTCTGCCACTTCAGGATCGACAAACTGGGTCATTCTAATCCCGCTGAGTTTTAATTTATTCATTACAGCTTCCACAGGAGCGGTAACAGTTCCTAAATCCTCGCAGATAATTGATTCTTTACCGATTTTCTTTTCTTTAGCGGCTTCAATTACTATTTTTTCAAGAAACTGCGCATATTCCTTAATCTGGTCATCGCTAACTTTTAAAACCCTTTTTTCACTTTCAGGACCAACTTCCTGATTTAAATCCATAATCCTCAAGTAAGAATATTTATCAAGTTCAGGATGTTCAGGTGAAGAATATAGTCTCGATGCGCCCTGAACAGGCTTTGGAAGCTTGCCGGACTTGTACACAAAAGGATCAATCAAGCCTATAATATGGTCGATTCTAACACCGCCCGGATTTTCCTCAAACATTTTCCCAAATCTGGCTTTAAGAAGTTTTCCTGCTTCTCCAAGGCTTCCATCCTTATTGAAAATTTTAGAAGGATCAACAACCGGGAAACCCCATGCCTGTCCATCATCTGAAAAAATATCGGGAGGGCAGCCAAGATTCCATCCATCAAGAAATAAGGCTTGATTTGCCCAGTAATCCCTGTCTGAAAAAGCTACCTGACAGTCTGCAATTGTTTTCATTTTCCTGTTTAAAACAAAATCTTTTGTATTTTGTTTTTGCACATAAGCAATAAACTGGACAAATTCATAATATTCAATTTCGTCTTTATATTTATTTTTTAATTCTGAAATTCTGCTTTGAATTTCTTTCTGAGAAAATTTGCCTGCAGCGTTATAAAGATTTTTATCAAGCTCATCCGTCCACATCGGCCAGTAATCATTTTTATGCTTAATAGAAATTGCTTCATATAAAGCATCTTTCTCCAGCCAATAGCTGTTTTTTTCAACATATTCAGCTAATTTGCTGCTTAATTTCTTAATTTTAGTATTATCTTGAGATAATTTTACCTTGAAATTGTTAAAAGCTTCTCTAAGGGCAGAATCACTTGCTTTATAAATATATTCATAAGCTGATCTATTGGTTTTAGAAGGGTTAACGGCAACAATTTTTTCAAAAGTTTCGGAGGATAAAATTTCTGCAAAGTCTTTTTGTGTGAGCGAATAAAGGTCAATAAACAGAGGATTATAGGAAAACATCGTTCCTACGTAAGGAGAAGCATCTATTGGTTTTGTTTTTCCTTCAGGACCAAGCTGAACGCCATTAAATCCAAGACCGGAAATAAATTCCATAAAATTTTGTCCACCTTGAGAATTCGGAGAACCAATTCCTGTGTTTTGCCCCTCAGCAGAAGGGAAACTTGAACCATGAATAATCATGGCAAGATTTTTTTTCTTCAAAACTTTTAATGCTTTTTCAACAGTTTTTTTAAATTCATGTTTTCCTTTTTTAGAAATTTCCTTGCAGATAGAATTGCTCATCATACTGTTTGTTCCTCCAAATTAAATTTAAATCAGGTACAAATATTTTTTATTATATCAACAAAAAATACAGGAAAAAGAAATTTATTATTTTCGGGAACTTTTTGAGTTTATATTCATCATAAAATACGACAACTCCTTAACACTCAAACTCCCCTTACTCCAGATTATTAAATTTGGAGTTTTTTATTTTTTTTAAGAATACGGCAGTCAAGATAATTGAATTCTGCCCAAAATCGTTGTCCTGTCATTCCGAACTTGTTTCGGAATCTATCCAAAAAACAACTTAAAGCTTTAATTCAAAGCCGGAAAGATGCTGAAACAAGTTCAGCATGACGTTTTTAAATTAAATGCAACGATAAACAGGATAAGGATTCTCGATATAAATCAATTTCCCTGATAAGACAATTTCCCTATTTAAAAAAAACAAAAAAAAGTCTCTGAATGTCAGAGACTTTGAGTAGCAAGTAAATTTAGAAGAGTTGAGGATTCACTCTTTAATTGTAGAATCATAAATGTTAAATTTTATTCTCTTTAGGCGTTATCTTTTCAATAATCTTAAATATTAATTTATATTTTTTTTATGATACTTTTGTACTGGAAAAGGAATATTACAAACATGCCAAATAATCAGCAGAGCCTCTTTAATTTTGATAATACAACTCAGGAATTAAGAAATAAAACTCTTCAGGAAGTTCAGAATGTTTGCAATTATTGCTATAAATGCGATTTATCAAAAACAAGAACAAAAGTTGTATTTGGTGAAGGAGTTTTAGCTTCTAAAATAATGCTTATTGGCGAAGGCCCTGGGCAACAGGAAGATAATAGCGGCAGACCTTTTGTGGGCAAGGCAGGTCAGCTTCTCGATAAAATTTTGCAAACACAGGACTTTTCCAGAGAAAAAAATATTTATATTTGCAATATTGTAAAATGCCGCCCCCCCGAAAACAGGACTCCTAATGATAAAGAAATAAAAGCATGCCGTCAATATCTTGATGCTCAAATTCAGATTATGCGACCTGAAATCATAATTTTATGCGGTGCAACCGCTGTAAAATCCATGCTTGAGATTAAGTCAGGCATCACTAAAATAAGGGGGCAGTGGTTTAACGGACCTTTCGGGGCAAAGATGATGCCTCTTCTGCATCCGTCTTATTTGCTGCGCAATCAGTCAAAAGCTGAGGGTTCGCCACAGTGGCTTACATTGCAGGACATTAAAAGAATTTTGGATGAACTTTAATAAGCACTAAAAAAGGAGCAATTGCTCCTTTTTTAAACCATTTATTTTCAATTTATGCCCTAAGCAGCAAGTAATTTTTCTTTTGCCATCTCAACAACTTGTTTGAAAGCCTCGGGATCTTTTACAGCAATATCAGCCAACATTTTTCTGTTTACTGTAATATTTGCCTTGCTAAGCGCATTAATAAATCTGCTGTAGCTTAAGCCATGCTGTCTAACCGCAGCGTTAATTCTTGTAATCCATAGACGCCTGAACATTCTTTTTTTGTTGCGGCGGTCTCTGTACTGGTATTTAAGGGCTTTCATCACAGCCTGATTGGCTACAATAAATAATCTGCTTCTTGATCCCTTAAAGCTTTTAGCCAGCTTAAGTATTTTTTTATGTCTTTTGCGAAGGACATTCCCTCGCTTTACCCTTGCCATTTTTTTATTTCTCCTTATTCATTTTATTTATTATATCTATTATTCATTCTTAAATTTAGGGTGTCAAGGTAAAGTACTAATGCACCGGTTAAGTAATCGCTTCATGTCTTGGAACTTATCAGTCGGCAAATACTTCCCTGCCGAAATGGAAAACTATATTAATTCCATAAGGGAAAGGGCTAAGATAAAAAAACGATTTTATCTTGAATATTTAATGTAAGGCAATTCAAGTTTAATTTTTTCAATATTGCCTGCAAATACTTCCGTTGTTCCACTTAAACGGTTTTTTCTGCCTGACGTTTTATGCCCGAGCAAGTGTTTTTTACCTGCTTTTCTGCGTAAAATTTTTCCATTTGCTGTAACTTTGTATCTTTTTGCTCCGGCCCTGTGAGTCTTCATTTTAGGCATGATTTATTTTTCTCCTGATTATATTTTATGTTTATTATCGCTTTATCTTACTAGGAAGAACTTGCGGGTGCAATTATCATTACAGCATTTTTACCTTCCATTGAAGCTTTCTTTTCCAGAACATAGTTTTCACCTTCTATATCAAGGTTTATTCTGTTTATCAAGTCAAAAGCCAGATTAGTATGCTGAATTTCACGACCTTTCAACATTACCATGATCTTAACTTTATTTCCAGAAGCAAGAAATTTCTTTATATTTTTAACCTTGACCTCATAATCATGAAGATCAATTTTATATCGCATCTTAACTTCTTTAACATCAACGGTGTGTTGTTTTTTTCTGGCATCTTTTGCACGTTTTTCTGTTTCAAATCTGTACTTTCCATAGTCTAAAATTTTAGCTACAGGAGGATCCTGATCGGGACTGACAAGAACAAGGTCGAGATCCCTTTCATAAGCCATTTGTAATGCAACACTTGTTTTTATAACGCCGTGGTTTACGCCTTCATCATCAATGAGCCTGACTTCGTTTGATCTGACTTGTTCATTAATAATAGCTGATGATTTGTGCCCTGTAATTTTAACGTTGCTGATAACTGTTCTCCTATGTTTGTAATTTGATTTTGATACCTGCCGAAGGCGGGACTCGAACCCGCACGGGTTGCCCCACATGAACCTGAATCATGCGTGTATGCCAATTTCACCACTTCGGCATATTACTAGAACGAGCTTCAAAAGCTCATTCAGTATGAATGTTACTATAACATAATATAAATGTAAATATTTTTTACACTTCTGAAAAAATTCCTGATTATTAAACGAAAATGTATTTTTAATGCTCGCTCACTTTGATATTGACCTTGTTTTCTTCAATTATTTTCGGGGTTAAATGCGCAGGAACTTGCTCGTAATGAGAGAATTCCATTGAAAACACACCGGCTCCGCTGGTCATAGAGTTCAATGCGGGAGAATATTGAAGCATTTCCGCCATAGGTATTTCGGCTTTAACAGTCTGGGTATGCCCTTCTGTGTCAACCCCAAGCATTCTTCCCCTTCTGCTGTTTAAATCGCCCATAATATCACCGACATATTTCTCAGGCACTGCGATTTCAACATGCATTACGGGTTCAAGGATAACCGGATTTGCCTGCACAAAGCCTTTTTTAAAAGCCATTGAGCCTGCCACCTTGAAAGCCATCTCCGAAGAGTCAACAGGGTGATAACTTCCGTCATAAAGTACTATTTGTACGTCAACCACAGGATATCCGGCAATAACACCATCAACCATGGCTTCCTTGATGCCGTTCTCCACAGCTGGAATGTATTGTCTCGGAATTGCTCCGCCTACGACATTGTCCACAAATTCAAAGCCTTTGCCCCTTTCAAGTGGATGAATTTCTATAGAGCAGTCGCCATACTGTCCTTTTCCGCCGGACTGTTTTTTATATTTACCCTGTATCTTTGTATTTCCAATAATTGTTTCTTTATAAGGAATTTTCGGGGCTTCCAGAAGAACTTCCGTCCCGAATTTCCTTTTAAGTTTTTCTATTGCCACATCAAGATGAACCTGTCCCATTCCGGAAAGAATCATTTCTTTTGTCTGCATATCTCTTGTTATATGCAAAGTCGGGTCTTCTTCCATAAGTTTTTTCAAGCCTGAATGGATTTTATCTTCATCACCCTTGCTTTTTGGCTTTATAGCAAATGAAATGACAGCATTAGGGAGCGCAACGGGCGTAATTAAAACAGGGTGCTTTTCATCGCAGAAACTGTCTCCTGTATGTGTTTCTTTTAATTTTGCAACCGCAATTATATCACCGGCTACTGCCTGCTGAACCGCTTCGTGTTTTTTACCTATAAGGCGCAGAATTTGTCCTATTCTTTCTTTTGATTTTTTGGAAATATTATAAATATTAGAATCAGAAACTATTTTCCCAGAGAAAACTCTCATTATAGTCAGCTGTCCTGCATAAGGATCAATTATAGTTTTAAATACTGAAGCTGCTAACGGCTCTGACTCTGAAGGCTTAATTTTTATTTCGCTTCCGTCAGGACTTACCCCTTTGATTTCGCCTCTTTCTATGGGGGAAGGCATATAATTTGTTATAAAATCAAGTAACTGTGCGACTCCAATGTTCTTTAAAGCAGAACCAAAAAGAACAGGGGTAATTTGACCATTTACAATCCCTGCTTTAAGAGCTTTCTGTATCTCTTCATCAGTTAAAGCCTGCCCTTCAAGATATTTTTCAAGAATTTCATCATCGCATTCTACTATTGATTCCAATGACTTTTCTCTCAAAGCATCAACTTCTGCTTTTAAATCGGCAGGAATATCCTGAACGGTGAATTTTCCGCTTTCATTCAACTCAAAAACAAGGGCTTTCTGCGTTAATAAATCTATAATT
Source organism: Candidatus Caenarcanum sp. (assembly GCA_020720345.1). Taxonomy (GTDB): domain Bacteria; phylum Cyanobacteriota; class Vampirovibrionia; order Gastranaerophilales; family UBA9971; genus DYOT01. The sequence continues at coordinate 629 of DYOT01000062.1, read as the reverse complement.
CCATTAAAAGAATGGTCCTGACCTAAAGGCATCTGAAGAAGAACAGGTTTTGCTTCCAGTGATTTTTCAAAGCTTTCAACGACAGATTTGTAATTTGAATTTTCTCTTTCAAGCTTGTTTATGAAAATAGCCATTGAAATGCCTGAGCTTTTTGACTGCTTTATGAGTTTTTCAGACTGAATTTTTAAGCCGTCAAAAGAATCGAAAACTGCAATTATTGAATCCATGCCCAACATGCAGCTTCTTGTATCAGCAATAAAGTTTGCCGAACCAGGGGTATCCATAAGATTTATAAGCTTATTTTTCCAGTTAAAACTTGCAATTGCAGAACTTATTGTTGTTCTTCTTTTCATTTCTTCCGGTTCATAATCCAGAAGGGAAGTGTCATGGTCAACTTTGCCAAGACGAGTATTTTGACCTGCATTAAATAAAATTGCATCAGCAAGAGATGTCTTTCCCGTTCCTACGTGTCCTACTAACCCAACGTTTCTGATAGCGGATGTTTCATGACTGCTCATACGTTACCCCCATAAATTATATAAACGACAATAACAAATTAGTTGCAGAGAATTTTGGACATCTAATTATTATATAATTTTTATTAGAAAATTTAAATCATTTTTTTACCA
>DYOT01000296.1 GCA_020720345.1 Candidatus Caenarcanum sp. | reverse complement strand
AGACAAGGACAGGAATATTTATACCAGGTGATTAAAAGACCTCTTGTTACTGAAAAGGCAAGCAGTCAAGTTTCATTGGGTAAATATACCTTTGAAATATCTAAAGAAGCAACAAAAATTGATGTCCAAAGAGCTATAGAACTTCTTTTTCCTGGAAGAAAAGTTAAAGAAGTAAGAACAATCTATATGCCCAGTAAGGAAAAAAGACGTGGAAAAAAGATAGGAAGAACTCAATCAGGTAAAAAAGCAATTGTAACCATTGAGGGTGAACCTATCGAGGAACTATTAGGAGCGTAAAATGGGTGTTCGTAGAATAAAACCTACTACTGCAGGTCAAAGATATGTTATCCTTAATGATTTTGCTGAATTAACAACAGATAAGCCGGAAAAATCATTAGTTATACAATTAAAAAATCATGCAGGCAGAAATAATACAGGCAGAATAACATGCCAGCATAAAGGCAGCGGAAATAAAAATGCTTACAGAATAGTTGATTTTAAAAGAAATAAGCATAATATCCCTGCTATTGTCAAATCTGTAGAATATGATCCGAACAGAAACGTAAGAATTTCTCTGGTTGTTTATGCAGATGGAGAAAAGCGATATATTCTTTCACCAAATGGCATAAAAGTTGGTGATACAGTAACAAGTGGACCTGAAAGTGAAATCAGAAGTGGAAATGCTCTACCTCTGGAAAATATACCTCTTGGTACAATGGTTCATAATATTGAACTTGTATCAAAAAAAGGCGGTCAAATGGTAAGAAGCGCCGGAGGCGGAGCCCAGTTAATGGCTAAAGAAGGCGATTACGTTACTTTGAAACTTCCAAGTTCAGAAATGAGGATGGTTCGTAAGGAATGTTACGCAACTATCGGGATATTAGGCAACCTTGACCATAAAAACATGAGAATAGGAAAAGCCGGAAGAAACCGCTGGAAAGGGATTAAGCCAACCGTAAGGGGAAGTGCTAAAAACCCTGTAGATCACCCGCACGGCGGCGGAGAAGGCAAATGTCCAATAGGTGGTCAGCCTAAAACACCCTGGGGCAAACCGGCTCTGGGTTATAAAACAAGAAAACGCAAAGCATCTGACAAATTAATCGTCAGAAAACGTAATAAATAAGGAGAATTTAATTAATGTCTCGTTCATTAAAAAAAGGACCATTTGTTGAAGAATCATTGATGAAAAAAGTACAAAAAATGAATGACGCAGGCGATAAAAAAGTGGTTAAAACCTGGTCAAGAGCTTCAATGATAATTCCTGATATGTTAAATCATACAATTGCGGTACATAATGGAAAAACACATGTTCCTATTTATATAACAGAACAAATGATAGGACACAGGCTTGGCGAATTTGC
>DYOT01000295.1 GCA_020720345.1 Candidatus Caenarcanum sp. | reverse complement strand
TTTGGAAGCTTTTAAAACACATTTGCCGGTTTTCCGAAAACCAAACTCATTTTAGGTTATTAACGTTTTAAGGAGTAAGCTGGAGGAAAGCAGTGAGCCAGAGTCAAAGAATTACAATAGATAACGATCCGATAGAAGCCATTTTTGCCTTAAATATGGGCGATTTTATGACTGAGCATTTGATTTCTAACGATTTGCTCAAAAAAATTGACATTTCTGTCAAAGATAAACTCGATAGGCTTAAAGGACAATTAAAAGAATTAATTTCAATTTATTCACTTGATAATACGCTTAAACTGCTTGGTTTTAACAGCGAAGATGAGTGTATTATTTATAATTCAATCGCTAAAACCATAACTCAAATGTTTGACGTGGACGTCTGCAATATTTATTTAACACCTGAATTTATTAAAATTTCCAAAGAAAAAGATAAACTTGTTTTAATAGGAACTTCCTGTGAAATAAATAATATTAAAAGCATTGCTATTGAAGAACAAAACAGTCCGATAATTCAATCTTTTATAAACTGCAAAACAGTCTCTGTGCAGAATTATAAAAAAGATGTCGCAACTTTATTAGTTATTCCAATGGCTAATAACTGGGGAAATGTCGGTGTTATGTGCCTTGAAAACACAAAAGAAAAAGACATCGCCCCGGAATTCATTAAACTTCTTGAAATTACAGCAAGTTTATTCGTTACTTCAATGAGGCTTCAAAAGCTAACTGAACAGACAGAAGTCGCCTTAAAAGACAAGAATGCTTCATCTGTTGAATTAAGACAGTTAAGAACAGATTTAACCGCAAGTATAGGCGATCTTGGCGATGAACAACAGCAGTTTGTTGAATCACTCGCCTGTGCTGTAGATATTAAAAGCCAATCGCATGCCCATTCGAAAAATGTTGCAGAACTGGCAAGAGAAATAGCAGAACACCTCAAATTAAACGAAAAAACCGTTGATTTAATATATTATGCAGGATTATTACATAATATAGGGCAAATAAGCTTGCCGGAAGAAATCTTTTCCAACAGGGAAAAGCCTTCAAAAGAAATGTGGACCGAGCTTCAAAATCACCCTAATATCGGTGTAAACCTGCTTATGAAAATAAATTTTCTATCCGAAGTTATTCCTTACATCCATTATCATAAGGAAAGATGGGATGGCAAAGGCACTCCAGAGGGACTTTCAGGAATGAGTATCCCGCTTGGCGCCAGGATTATTGCTGTAGCTGATGCATATCAGGCGATGAATTCCAAAAGAGCTTACAGGAAATCTCTTTCTCTGGAACAAATTCTTGACATACTAAAACAGGAAGCCGGCATTAAATGGGACCCTGTTATAGTAAATGCTTTATACGAAATAAAAA
>DYOT01000061.1 GCA_020720345.1 Candidatus Caenarcanum sp. | reverse complement strand
ACGTGGAGGTTGGTTCACTCTGTCATATCCGGGTTGACGATTTTCAGGTCTTTGCTGAAATTCCTGACGAGGTCTTTCATGGGAAGGTCTTTGCTGTTGCGTAACGTTTTCTGCGGGACGAGTTCCCTCTGTTCTTTCATGTTTTATCTCTTCCTGACTAGGAGGCGTTACTTTTGGAGCATCCTGTCTTTGTGAAGCAGCAGGAGACGGGTTTTGAGGTTGTTCCTGAATCTTAGGAGGAGGTGAAGGTGGCGCAGGTTGAGATTTAGCAGGTGCAGCAGGTTTTGCTTTAATTAAAGCTTCCAGTTTTTCGGCATCTTTCTCTTCTACAGTACTGGAATGCGATTTTACAGAAATATGTAATTTCTGTTCAAACAAATCCATCACTTCCTTATTAGTAAGCTTTAATCTTTTTGCTAGATCGTATATTCTGATCTTTTCTGCTGTCATCGTTTATTTAACCTTTTCAAGATATTTAATTATTTCTTCAGGCACTTCTTTTTTTAAAATTTTCTGAAGTTTTTTCTTTTTGAGAGATTTATTTACACACTCAATATTATAACAAATATATAAAGAACGACCAAAATCTCTGGAAGTCGGATTTATAATAATTTCACCGGTATCATGAAGCTTCATGATTCTTATCATTTCAGCTCTTTCTTTTAATGTATCACACCCAATACATTTTCTAAAGTGCAATCTTTTTTCCAGGTCAGATTGCTTCAGCATCATTTTTTATTCCTCTTTGCTTGTTTCTTCAGTTATTTCTTGGGTTTGTTCTTCTGATACTTCTATTGGTTCTTCATTTTCTTGATATTCCTGTTCCTGATAATTATCGTAGTCTTCCTGCATTTGGTCATACTGAGAAAGACTCTTAATATCTATTCTCCATCCTGTAAGACGATGCGCAAGCCTTACATTCTGACCTTCCTTGCCTATCGCAAGACTTAACTGATCATCAGGCACTATTACAAACGCTTCTTTTCTTTCAGGAGAATCTTCCATTACATGTACATTAATAATTCTCGCCGGAGAAAGCGCATTTGTTATATATTCTTCAGGATTTTCAGTGTATCTAATAATATCAATTTTTTCATTTTTAAGTTCATTTACAATCGTCTGAATTCTGCTTCCTCTGGGACCTATACAGGCTCCAACAGGATCAATATTAGAATCAATGCTTACTACAGCAATTTTTGTCCTGTAGCCGGCTTCTCTGGAAATTGATTTGATTTCAACGACTCCGTCTTCAATCTCTGGAACTTCAAGTTCAAACAGTTCCTGAACGATTTTTGGATGAACATGCGAAACTATTACCTGCGGAAGTTTTGTCGTTTCTTTTACATCAAGAACATAAACCCTGACCCTGTCATTAAGCCTGTAATACTGACCGGGAATCTGTTCTCTCTGAGGCATAACAGCATCAGTTTTTCCAATATTTACAAAAACATTTCTATTTTCAACTCTTCTAATAACACCTGTAACAAGAGTGCCCTTTTTATCCATAAATTCATCAAGCACAAGTTTTCTTTCGGCTTCTCTTATTCTCTGGGTTATAACCTGTTTTGCAGACTGGGCTGCAATCCTTCCAAAGTCTGAAGGTGTAACTTCAACGCGAATTTCTTCTCCAACTTCACATTTAGGGTTAGTTTCTCTGGCTTCTTCAAGTGTAACTTCTGTATATTCGTCCTGAACTTCTTCAACAACTGTCTTAATCCTGAATACGCCTATTTCACCTTTTGCTTCGTCGACAAAGCCTACAATATTAAATAACTGCGAACCTTTTATCTGTTTTTTATATGCCGTAACCATAGCATCACAAAGAGATCTAATAATAGCTTCCTTAGGTATGCCCTTTTCTCTTTCCAATTGTTCTGTTGCTTCTATAAGCACTTTTCCAACTTTTATCATCTCTTTTTCTCCTTATTTTGGGTAAATTTTAATATTCGTATTCGGGTTCTAATTTTACGTATGAAATATTTTTTTCTTCGATCTCCACTATACTTTTTGTTTCTTCCACTCGGACTTTTAAGCCATTTTCCTTATCATAGTCAAGAATTACACCTGTAAAAATTTTATCCTTTTCATTAATCGGCTGTTTTAACTTGATTTTAACCCTGCTGCCTTTATATATTTCGTATTCACGTGAGGATTTAAGTTTTCTTTCCGTACCGGGACTGCTCACTTCCAGATAGTAATGTACAGGTATAATTGTATCAAGAGATTCAGCAAGTATATTTGTTACTGACCCGCAATCTTTATGTGTAATTGGTCTTTCTGGATGGTAAATAAATATTTTCAGATGCCATCTTTCATATTCTTTCACAAAGTCAGCTTCAATAAGCAGCAGACTGGAATCTTCTACGGCTTTTTCCACTACCGGCATGACTTTTTTCAGTATTTCAGTTTTATTGAAATTGTCTTTATGCAATTGAGTTTGCTCCATTAAAATTACTCAAAACACAACAAGAATCGTTTACTTATATATGAAGAAGCGAACAAAAAGAGCTCGTTTTCACCTAAACCTCATATAATTAAACTAAGAAGAGAGTGGGAAAAATACCCACTCTCTTTCGAGTTCCAAAATATATTATCATTAAATGTCTAAAATTACAAATTATAGTAAAATATATCTTAATAGTAGTAAATAAAGAAAATAACATGAATTACATTGATATACTAGGGCTTGTGGGCGGAGGGTTCACAACATGCAGCATGATTCCACAACTTATACAAATTATAAAAACAAAATCAACCAAAGACATATCACTTGGAATGTTTTTAATGACAGTAACCGGACTTGCCTTCTGGCTATGTTACGGAATACTTACAAAAGCATTACCTATAATGATTTCAAACTCATTAAGCTTGATAATGTCAATAACTATAGTATTTTACAAATTTAAATACAAATAAAATGCTATTCATATGTATATACTATTCAAAAGTTGATTAACATTGCTTAAAATTATAAAAACTTATGTGGCATTTTCCGCCTGACTGTATTTTAATAGATAAAATATAAGAATGCGGATGAATTCATATTTTGATTAAAAAGTTTTTTATAATATTAATTTTATTTTTATTTACGGCGTTTTTCTGTGTTGAAATTTCATATGCAGAGGAAATAAAACAAACAAAAAAAACTGCTGGTGCAGCTGCTACTAAAAATGAATCTGTCGCCACTCCTATAAAAGGAAGCGCTGTTATAAATTTAAACAGCGATCAAATGGAGTATTTTGAAGATAAAGACCAGATTGTTGCCACAGGAAATGTAAAAATTCGCGTCGAAGACCAGAATACAGTTCTTCAAGCAGATAAAGTTACTTATGACAGGGAAGCTGACCTTATCATAGCTGAAAGCAACGTTAAACTAATTAAAAATAAACAGGTAATTCATGGTGATTATACAAGAATTGATCTTATAAGAAGTTCCATACTTATTGACCACCCTAATATTGATATAAGCCAGTTAAAAATTGAGGCAAAAACTGCTAAAATCTATCCCAAAAAAGAAGGCAGCAGCAAAAATAATACTGATGTAAGTCAAGGAGCAGCAACTATTAATGATCAAAGCCTCAGCTTTATTCTGTCATCATCAGGCTCAAAATTCATAAATAACAAAGATGTTATCAAAAATCCGGCATCAAAAGAATCAGCTACAAGATTTAAACCAACATACAATATGCACACAAAAAAAATCCTTGTTACAAGAAATAAAGATGGGGATATTATTACTTTATTAAATTCAACAGTAAAGGTTAACAGGTACAAAATAGCTTATATACCTTCTTTAACCATAACAAAAGACAGTGAAACAGGCGAAATGGAGACAAATCTGCCGGAAATTGCGCAGCGTCCTGATTTTGGCTGGTATTACGGATACGGGCGTGTTTTTAATCTGCCGAATGGAGCCACATTAAAAGCTGTGCCTCTTCTTACAAATAATAGCGGATTAGGAATAGGCGGATTAGCAAGACTTAAGACTGATACTAACAAAACATTAATGTTATATTCCTCAAAAGGAAATAAATTTGTAGCAGAAGGAGAGCAGAAACTGCCTTTTTCGGAAACAACAAAAATTCAATACGGCATTGATTCTTATATAGATAACGGTTTTATGTGGAAACAAAAACATAAAAAAATTATAGAAGTTGTTGATAACAGAAAACTGTTTACTACTGACACTTTTGACTTTGATTTAAGGTCAAGTGCGGCTTACATAGAAGCAGACCCCCACTGGGGAACAGGAAGATATCAAATTCAAGGCGATTTCCATAATACAGTACCTCTTCTTAAGCTGGGAAAACATATAGATATAGGCGAATCTTCACAGTTTAATGTGGCTGTTTACGGAAACGGTAAAACATATGGAGTACTAAGAGCAGGTCCGACTGTTACTCTTAACCTATCTCCGTTAAATGTCTGGTTAGCATATTATCAGGGCGGAATATATGGAGAAACGCCTTTTGCTGCTGACAGGTATTATTACGGGAAAAGCAACGTTACGTTTAACTCAAGCTATAAGCTTCACCGATTTGTTTCTGTTGGATATACGGGAAGCTTAAATCTTTCTAAAGACAACTGGGACAATAAGCTCGTTGCCGAAAACCAGATTTACTGCTGGTTTGGACCGGATGATTTAAAATTCAGAATAAGCTATGATACTAAAAGAGAAGAATCAAGATTTGATTTTAATATGGTTTTAGGTGCGGATAGATCTAAGCTTGACTTTGATAAGATGAAAATTATAGAAAATTAATAATAAAGAGGAAATATATAAACATGAGTTTAAGGGACTGGTTTGAAAAAAGAAGAAATAAGCAGATGAATGCTGACCTCGTGGAATCAAAAATAAGTGGAGATGACTTATCAAAACTATGGGGAAAATGTTTCAACTGTAATACAAGCATTCCTCAAAAAGAATTAAACCAAAGCATGCTCGTATGCCCAAAGTGTGATTATCACTTCAGGATAAGTGCAAGAACAAGAATAGAACAATTATTCGATGAAAACTCGTTTAACGAAATAAATAAAAACATACTCCCTTGTAATCCTCTGGATTTTGTGGATACTATGTGCTACAAAGATAGGCAGCAGGATGCTTGCAAGAAATCTAACCTTAATGAAGCTGTTGTAACCGGCATTGGTAATATTTCAGGATGGGAAGCTGCCGCGGCAGTTATGGATTTTGCTTATATGGGCGGAAGCATGGGCAGTGTGGTCGGGGAAAAAGTTACCCGTCTCATAGAAGAAGGGATAAGAAGAAAAATTCCTATTATAGCAATCACCTCTTCCGGTGGAGCGAGGATGCAGGAAAGCTGCCTAAGCCTTATGCAGATGGCAAAAACAAGTTGTGCAGTTGCAAGAGCTAATGAAGAAAAAATACTTTATATAACAGTCCTTACAGAGCCTACTTTTGGCGGAGTTACGGCAAGTTTTGGAACGCTGGGCGATATAATAATTGCAGAACAAGGCGCAAGAATAGGTTTTGCAGGAAGAAGGGTTATTGAGCAAACAATAAGACAGAAACTTCCGCCTGACTTCCAGACAGCTGAGTATTTGCTAAAATACGGACAGGTAGACATGGTTAGCCATAGAAAAGAACTTAAAGAAACTTTGGAGAAAATTATTAGAATACATTCTCAGGCAAAAACCTTTATACCAAATGAACTTAATAAGAGGATTTCCAAAGCATGAATAGTCTATTAACACCTTTAGAATTTGAAAAATCCATATATCAAATAGAAGATAAAATAGAAGAACTTAAAAATTTGAGCGCTGACAGCGGCATTAATCTTGATGACCAGATTAAAATACTTACTGAGCAGGCTACGGAATATAAAAAGCAGCTTTATTCACATCTTTCACCTTCACAAAAACTTCTAATTGCCAGACACCCTAAACGTCCATCATTTTTAGATTATGTTTCCCTTATTACTACAGATTGGACAGAATTTCACGGAGACAGAGCGGGAACTGACGACAAAGCAATTATCGGGGGAATAGCTCAGATTGAAGGCAAGTCCGTAATGCTCATTGGCACACAAAAAGGCAAAACAACAAAAGAAAATATAGAATACAATTTTGGCATGCCTCAACCTGAAGGCTATCGCAAAGCTTTAAGGCTTTTTTATCATGCTGACAGGTTTAATTTGCCTATTATAACAATGATAGATACACCCGGAGCTTATCCCGGAATTAAAGCGGAACAGACAGGACAGGGAATTGCAATTGCCGTAAACCTTAGAGAAATGGCAAAGCTTGAAGTTCCTATAATTTCAATTATTTTAGGCGAAGGCTGTTCAGGCGGTGCGTTAGGAATTGCTGTTTCAAACAGGGTATACATGCTTGAACATTCATATTATACAGTAATTTCTCCTGAAGGCTGTGCATCTATTTTATGGAGAAGTGCTGATATGGCTTCTACAGCAGCAGATGCAATGAAAATAACGGCTGAGGATTTATTAAAGCTTGGAGTAATTGACGGAATAATAAAAGAACCTCTTGGCGGAGCTCATTATGATTGGGATTTAATCGCTTCAGAGCTAAAAAATACTGTGATTGAAACTCTTAATGAAATGTCAAATATGTCAGGAGAACATCTTAAAAAGGACAGATACGACAAATTCCGCAGGATGGGTGTTTTTGTTGAGTAAATCTGTTGAATTATCTGTAAAAATAAATCCTGTCTGGGCAGAGTACGTTTCAGATATTTTAATCGAAAAAATCGGCTGTTCAGGCGTAGTAACAGATGAAAAGCAATACAAAGATGAAATTTTAATAAAAGATAATGCCGGCATAATAAAAGGATATTTGCCTTTTGTTGAAAACCTGCATTTAAATCAACTATGTCATTGCGAGCGACCAATGGGAGCGTGGCAATCCAAAGAAAAACAGACTAATATTTTTTGTATTGCTTCGTCGACAGCACAGCTGCCTGATAAGTACACGTTTCATGAATCGAGTACTGAATTACATGCGTTAGCATCTCCTCGCAATGACAGTTGTATTTTGGTTGAAACAATACAAAAAATCCTACTCGAAGAGAAACAAAAACTTATCACATCAGGAGTTAAAGAAGAAGATTTGGGCGATTGGAGCGTTTCTTCAACAGAAATTTCTGATGAAGAATGGGCGCATAGCTGGAAGCAATACTGGCATCCCCAGAAAATTTCCGAAAAAATCGTAATTTGTCCGTCATGGGAAAATTACAAAGCTGAAAACAATGAAATTATAATAAATTTAGACCC
>DYOT01000294.1 GCA_020720345.1 Candidatus Caenarcanum sp. | reverse complement strand
GTCATTTCATTCCTCGCAATGACAGTGCAATACTGCATGAAAAAACGGCTGCTTATTAAGGTATAGGCGGTTCAATAGGAGTCTGCGGGTGTATTTCTATTTTGGCATTGTTTTGCTGATTTTCGATCGGCTCTTTATGGCTCACTCCGACATATTTTTCAAGAGTGCCTACTGATAGCTGGTATTGCTTTAATACGTCCAGATATGTGATTTTAATATCCATGTATGTTTTTTCTATGCTAATCAGTTGACTTATAGGAAATTCATCCCTGTAAAAATATTCAACCGCTTTTTTCCTTATTTCATCATTTTTAGGCAAAATTACCGTTTTATACTCGTTTAAGGTTTCTTTTGCTGCTATAAGATCGTTATAACTGGCTCTAACTTCCTGTTTGATTTCATTGCCCAGCGTTTTTTCATGTTCTTTTGCATATTCAACTTTGGATTTTGCTTCTTTTATGGGTCCTTGATTCCGTTCAAATATTGGAAGTTCGATTTGTCCGTTTATGAAAGCGCCATAGTCATTATTATCAAGGTCTAAAATAGCTCCTGCTGCTAAAATCAGGATTGGAACCCTGCTTAAAAGCGATATTTCTCTCTCATGTCCAGCCATTTCAATACTTTTGCGCGCTTCCAGCATTAAAGGTCTGCTTTTTAATGCTAATTGAGTTAATTTTTCAATTTTTATGTCTTTATTTTCGGAAATATCCTTCCCTATCTCTTTTTCAATGGCGGGAGGAAATTCTTCAGGAGGCTGCGGTTCCGTAGATTCTTCCAGTTTTTTATTTAAGCTTCTTTCCAGTTCGTGTTTTGCCGCAATGACTTTATGTTTAGCTTGTTCAATATTGCCGGTCATATTTAATATGTTAGATTCCAGAAAAATAATATCAGATTGTTTTATTTTACCGATTTTTATTCTTTTTTGACTTTTCTCTAAAATGTTTTTTCTTTCTTCACGTATTTCTTTGTAAGTTTTTAAGATTTCTACGGCATTGTAATAGTCTATATAAGCAATTCTTGCCTGAAAGCTAATATCAAATTCCTCTTTTTGCACCTCTAATTTTTCTATTTCATTATTTAATCGTGCAATTTTTTGTTGATATTTATAGAGCCTCGGGGGTATAAATGTCCTTGTAAGTCCAAAAGCGTAAGTTTTTTCATCTATATCAGTCTGAAATGTAAAGTAGGGATTTATTAGAGTTTTTGTCGAGATAATTTTTGCTTCGCTAACTCCTGTTTTTAGCCTACTTTCTTTTAAGGTTGGGCTGCTTTGGATGGCTGCGGCTACAGCCTGGTTTAAAGTAAACAATCCCTGCGGTGTGGTAAAAGGCCATGTCTGCGCAAATGCGCATTTATGAAAGCTGAAAAAAA
>DYOT01000293.1 GCA_020720345.1 Candidatus Caenarcanum sp. | reverse complement strand
GTTGATAGGCCAGAAGTAGAAGTGTGGCAACACATGTAGCTGACTGGTACTAATAGGACGAGGGCTTTTCCTAGCAGAAGTAATTTACTATTTTGTTCTATTTATGCAGTTATCAGAGTATAAAAATCTCTGGTGACACATCGGCAGGATAACACCCGTTCCCATCCCGAACACGGTCGTAAAGACTGCTTGAGGCGACAATACTCGGAGGGCGACCTCCCGGAAAGATAGCTAGTTGCCAGGGGTTTTTTATTTTTTAATGATGTTTATTAAACTTTTTCTCAGGTAGGATAACCCCGCCTCAATCTTTAAAAGAGTTTTGCACTTAATCCTTAAATGCAGGGTTTCACTCAGGATGACAATGCTATATCTATACAAAGCATGTGGAGGGAAAAAGTTGCCAGAATTTGGTAATAAGATTTACAAAACTTAAAGTTCTCTTTCTCGGCGAATTCGTCCGTTATTTCTTGAAAACAACAGTAATCAATCTTTTGCGTTCAAATTCGAGAAAAGAGTTTTTGAATTCACCTTTTAATTCGTACGAAAAATTGACGTTTTTTATTAAATTTTCCTGAATTTTATATTCATTTTCGTCCTGATTAATAATCAGGATTTTTCCGCCTGAATTCAAGCAATTATATGCGTGATTAAGCATTTCACCCGGTTTATAAACGCTTAAAGGCAGGCCCCATTCCAGAAGAGGAAATTCTGTCACAAAAGGGAAAAACCATATTATAAAATCATATTTTTCATTGTGTTTTAAGAAATCTTTTGCTATATATCGGGTATTTTTAAGATTTTTTATGTAAAATTGCGCATAATCATAGCGAGTGTGGAAATCTGAATAAACTCTAAAAGCGTCTATTTCTACTCCATCGAGAAAAATTTCTTTCTCCTGCTCATTATATTTAAAAAAGTGCCACTCCGCAGGGGCGTATGACCAGTTTTTTGAGCCGATGTCGAGAATTTTCGATTCTTTTTTTGTTTCTGTATCTAAATCAAAGACACTTTCCAGAAGCTCTATAATCGCTAAATTTTCAAGATAATTATTTTTTGTGGAATTTTCTTTTAAACAATAAAGATTATATTTTTGAAGAAATAATTGTTCTTTTTCGTTTATAAAATCGTCTTTAGGCTCATTTTTGCAGGCATATTTTCTTTTTAGTCTTATATTTTTTCTAAAAAAGAAATCTATTTGGTTACGTATGTTTTTAAAAAAGTTTTTCATATTTTAATTATAGGGTTTAAACATCTATTTTGTCATCCTGAACTTGCGGATTGCCAGTTTTCGAGAAAACTAACCCATTCTGGTATTAGTGGTAAATAAAAAACCCCTGAATTTCAGGGGTTTTTTATTTAGAAGCAGTCCATAAGC
>DYOT01000060.1 GCA_020720345.1 Candidatus Caenarcanum sp. | reverse complement strand
ATCAAGTAATGGTCAATGACAGCACAACAGTTCAAAATCATAAAGGAGTAAATATAGCTGCACCAATAAGTAGTCGCTTTCTCATGTAGAATTGCACTGTCATTGCGAGGCAGCTATAGCTGCACCAATAAGTAGTCGCTTTCTCATGTAAAGTTGCACTGTACTACGTGCGTTAGCACCTTCTCGCAATGACGAAGAAGTATGATATAATTTAATAAATGGAATAATTTAAAGGATAAAAATATGAATAAGATTTTTGCTGCTTTTTTGTTAATTTTTTCTTTTTGTTTTTTATTTAATTTAACAGCGAAAGCTGACGGAGATTTATTAAATCAAATTATGATAACAGATGGACAATTTTCCATTGCAAACAATAAACTGGTTCAGCAAAAAGTAAAAAATCTGGATGCAAAATTAAACATGACTGAGGAGCAAGTACAAAAAGTAAAGCTTATTGGGGCAGACTCTTCAAAGAAAGTAAACGCAATTTTGTTTAAGGTCATGGATATTCATGAAAGAAAAGCACTAATAGCTTTAAAAAAAAGAACAGTAAATAATGAAGAGCAGCAAAATAATCACAAAAATTTAATCAGAACCACAAGGGCAAAAATGAAAGCAATTCGTGAAGAAAATATGGTAAAATTGGAAGCAATACTTACGGCTGAGCAAAAAGCTGAATTTGAAAAATTTAAAATTGAACTGAAGACGGTTACCGGAAGCAGCTCTTTGCTTGAAAGATCTGTACGTTCCAAAAGTGAAGAAGAAATTATTGATAAATGATTTATGATATAGCCATTATAGGGGCAGGCCCGGGAGGATATGTGGCTGCAATCAGGGCAGCGCAGCTAGGGGCAAAAGTTGTGCTTGTCGAAAGAGACAATCTTGGCGGAACTTGCCTTAACTGGGGCTGTATTCCTTCCAAAGCGGTCTTGACATGTGCTGACAAGTACAATTCTGCAAAAAAATTCTCTAAATTTGGTATAGATATTGAAGGTTTAAGTTTTGATTATAAAAAAGTTTCGGAAAGAAAATGGCTTGTAGTTGAAAAGCTTAGAAAAAGCCTTACACAGGTTATAAAAGCTAACAAAATTGATGTAATTTATGGCGAAGCCAGCATCGAAACGGCTAACAAATTAAAAGTTGCTTGTTCCTGTCATTCTGAGGTGCTAACGCACGTAGTTCAGTATCTGCCGGATGAATCGGGTACTTATCAGGAAGCGAAGGCTTCCGAAGAATCTGTTGAATTTAAAAACCTTATAATTGCGACAGGTTCAAGACCTGTTTCGTTACCTGGTTTGCAGATTGATCATGAATTTATTCTTGACACAAACGATATTATACAGCTAGAAAAAGTTCCTGAATCAGTGCTAGTAGTAGGCACTGGACCTAGTGGAATTGAATGGACTCGAATATTTGAAATTTTCGGCTCAAAAGTTACGCTTGTTGAACTTGCGCCTAATCTTGTCCCGATTTGCGATAAAAGCATTTCCGAAAGACTTGAGCGGATTTTTAAAATCAAAAAAATTCAATGCCATACAGGCACAAAAATAAAAGAGATTTCCGGGAAAAAAGTTCTTCTTGAAAATGGGCAGGAAATTGAGCCGGAAATAGTTTTTGTAGCTGCTGGAAGGTTCCCCAATACTGAAATTAAGGGTATAGAATCATTAAATCTTGCAAAAAACGGTCGTTATTTGAAAGTTGACAACAACTTAAAAACCAGCGCTGATAATATTTATGCGATTGGCGATGTTACAGGGCTTGTGCCTCTGGCGCATACAGCTTCTCATCAGGGTATGACAGCTGTTGAGAATATACTTTTAAACAAGCAGGGAAACATAAATTACGAAGCCATACCGCATATAGTTTATGGAAACCCTGAATTATGCGCTGTGGGTTTAAGGGAAGAAGACCTTATAAGAAAGAAAATCGACTATAAATCCAGTAATTTCCCTGTAGGTGCAACTTCAAAATTCTTTATTGAAGATGAATTAGAAGGGTTTGTTAAAGTTCTTTCCTCTCCTGACGGAAATAAAATTTTAGGTGTTCATATTGTTGCGGATCATGGTTCAGACTTAATACAGCAGGCGGCTATTGCAATAAATAACAATCTCACTGTTAAACAGCTTCAGGAAACTATTTTTGCACATCCGACATATTCAGAAGCTTTATACGAAGCTTTTTTGGGTCTTGATAATATGTCTTTGCACGTTATGCCAAAATAGTTTTTACTCTGTTTTTATAAAAATTTGACCGCAAATTTTGGTTTGCTTATACTACAGGTTGGTCTTTATTACTAAAAAAGAGGAGAAAAACATTGACCAATGTAGTTGTGGTTGGTGCACAGTGGGGAGACGAAGGAAAAGCTAAAATAATTGACCTTCTCTCGGAAAAAGCTGATTTGATAATTAGATATCAGGGCGGGTGCAATGCCGGACATACTGTAGTTACCGGTGAACATACATATAAATTTCATCTTGTTCCTTCGGGAATACTTTATAAAGGTAAAACTTGCGTTATTGGCAGCGGAACTGTAATTAATCCCGAAGTTTTTAATGATGAAGTTAATGGATTAAAAGAAAAAGGAATTGATGTTTCAAGCTTAAATGTCAGCAATATTGCGCATATAACTTTACCGTATCATCTAAATATAGATGAATTAAGCGAGAATGCTCTTGGAGAAAAGAAAATAGGCACAACTAAAAAGGGAATCGGTCCTACTTATGTTGATAAAATTGATAGAACTGGCATAAGAGTTGAAGATCTTTTTGACGATGAGATATTGAGTCGAAAGCTTGACACAGTGCTTCCTTCAAAAAACGCACTGCTTGAATATTATGGATATGAGCCTTACACAAAAAGTGAAATCGTTGAATTATGCAGAAAATATGCGGAAATTTTATCTCCATATGTCAAAGATGCTACAGAAATTATCAGACAGGCGCTACATGAAAGAAAAAACATTCTTTTTGAGGGAGCGCAGGGAACAATGCTTGACATTGACCACGGAACATACCCTTATGTAACAAGCTCAAGTCCCATTGCCGGAGGAGCCTGTACGGGCGGCGGAGTGGGTCCGACTTATATAAATAAGGTCGTTGGGGTGTTTAAGGCATACATTACAAGAGTTGGAGAAGGTCCTTTTATAACCGAACTTATGGATGAAACAGGGGTAAAGCTTCAGCAAATAGGCGTGGAAATTGGCACAACTACCGGTAGAAAAAGAAGATGCGGCTGGTTTGATGCGGTAATTGCAAAATACAGCACTATTTTAAACGGATTAACTGATATTGCACTGACTAAACTCGATGTATTTGATACTTTTGATGAAATTAAAATTTGCGTTGGGTATGAAGACAAACGCAATGGTAGAATTTATGATTTTTATCCGTCAAGCACAAGTATTCATAAGCATTTACAGCCGATTTACGAAACGATGGACGGTTGGAATCAAAATATTTCACATATCAAAAATTATGATGATCTCCCTGCAAATGCAAAAAAATATGTAAAAAGGCTTGAAGAAATTGTTGGTGTGCAGATTTCTATCATAAGCGTAGGTGCAAACAGAGAGCAGACAATTATTTTAAACAGTCCGTTATAATTTACTTGACTTAGAATTTTGCTCTTGATACTTTATTCATGCAGAGAGGCACACTTAAGCATTTGTTTAATTGAAAATAAATTAAAAAATTGGCTTCCTATTGATAATTTGAATATAAAAATGCGCTATTAGCTCAGCCGGTAGAGCAATCCCCTTTTAAGGGAGAGGTCCCGCGTTCGAATCGCGGATAGCGCATACTTTATAAAAAAAGGGTTTCAGCCCTTTTTATTTTTACAGATTTTTTGGCTTTGCCCGCGAAGCAGGTGATGTAAAAGTTGAAATTTCTACTTTGCTCCAAGATTGGCTTAATAATACTTTACAAAATTTACTAAAAAAGATATACTTGGTATGGAATAGAGAATTCCACCTATTATTTGATTTTTAGTTATAATACTTTACAAAAATAATTTTATAATATATACTCCGTAAAGTGGGGAAATGTGTATCAAAAAATAAATTTATTTTAAATTGTTAGACGAATAATTGATGAAGTGAAAGAATAACTTCAGGGATAAGTATATGGTTAGTTTAGGAAAAAGAAAGAGAGGTCTATTAACATGTTAAACGGTATTCAATCAGGTAACGGAAAAAATCAAGCCAGCTTTTCTGGTTTACAAGTTTCAGAAAATAGTTTAAGCGTACTAAAATACAGCCCTTGGATAAACAGAAAACAATTTGGAAAAATTAAAGATTATTTTGCAAAAGAATCTGCTAATGGTGGAAAAGATGTTGCTGTTAAGTTCAAAAACAATGGTTTTGCGCAATATATAGCTGCCCAATTTAAAAGTATGACAGATCCTGCTGCTCAGGTTTGGCAACAGGTAAAATTAAATAGTTTTATGCCTTTAAGGTCTGTTAAAAAGTTGATGGCAGAAGGTCAAAAAGCTCTTGCCCTAGAAGAAGCGGCAGTGTCTGCTGAAAAAGTTATTCCAATAAACATAGGCAAAAAGTCTGCAGAGGAAGTTGTCCGGCCAGCCACAGAAGAAATTGGAAATGTAATGGCTGTACGTGCCTAGTGTTTAAGTAATTCAATTTTTATAAAACAACATTAAGGTTTTTACCGCAAGATTTACAACTGCCGTTGGTATTTATATCAACGGCAGTCTTGTGATTTCTTTTAATTGCAAGCTTTCCGCAATTTGGACAAATTGTGTCTGATTCTCCGCTTATATTACCCATATAAATAAAATTTAATCCGGCTTCCCTGCCGATTTTGACAGCTTTTTCAAGTGTTTCCAAAGGGGTTGGCGGCAAATCCTGTAACTTACAATACGGGAAAAATCTTGTAACATGCCATGGGGTATCTTCTCCTAGATTTTTCACAATCCATGAGGCAAGATTTTTCAATGTTTCATCACTGTCGTTATGAGTCGGAATAATATTTGTTACTGTTTCTATATGCATACCGAGTTTTTTGGCATGGATTGTTGATTCAAAAACTCCTCGGGCATCTTTTACCCCGCAGATATTGCGGTAAAATTCATCGTCATAGCTTTTTAAATCAACTCGAAAAGCGTCAAGATAAGGAGAAATTATATCAAGTGCTTCCGGTGTAATATATCCGTTGGTTACATAGACAGTATATAAGTCTTTTTCTTTTGCCAGTTTTGCAGATTCTATAGTGTATTCAAGCCAGATTGTCGGTTCGTTATAAGTCCATGCAAGTCCCTGACAGTTATGTTTTTCTGTCAATTCTACAAGCATTTGAGGTGTTACGCATTCTGCCCCTGTCCCTATCTGTGCTTTAATTATTTTTTCAACTTCTTCTTTTGGAATTTGCGAGATATTCCAGTTCTGGCAGTGAAGGCAGCTGAAATTACAGCCCCATCCGCCTACAGAAAAAACCCTTGTCCCCGGATGAAAATGATAAAGAGGCTTTTTTTCTATCGGGTCATCCGCAAGCGAGGAAACAATTCCAAAAGTATGCAGCTGCATTTCGCCGTCGACGTTTTTCCTCGACAGGCATCGGGAAATATTCCCCGGTGCAATTATGCATCTGTTATGGCAGATATTGCACTGGACATAGTTGTTTTCTTTCTTTTCCCAAAGAATTGCTTTTATATTTGAAAAATCACAGTTCATTTTTTAAGCTTTTATATTTAAGTACACGTTTTATTCAAAATAAAGGAAATCACTTTCTGAAGCATTTTTATATTCTTCTGTTGAGTAGGCTCTTGGGGTATATCGAAATATATTTTATCAAAAAACCTGCAAAATATAAAACAAAAATACCTTACTGGATAGATCCCGCATTAAGTGCGGGATGGCAACTGAAATTCTGCTGCAAAAGTAGAAACAATTTCCTCAAGCCATTTTCTGCCTGTTAAAAAACTTTCCCAGTCCAGTTTTTCATTAGAAGAATGAATGTTTTCGAGGTTTGCAAGACCTATTATGACAGGATTAAAGACTTCTCCTGAAGAGTTTTTCTTTTCGTTGGCAAATATATGGGTTTCCGCTCCGGCATGGAATGAACCTGCCTTTATATCAAGCCCCTGCTTTGCCCCTGCTTTTATTATTGTGTCGGTCAGAAAAATATCAGGATTTTTTACAAACGGCTTAAGGTGTTTTTTAATTTCAAGGTTAATGTTTATAAGTCCCGCATATTTTGCATTTGTCTTTTCGACCAGATTTTTAATGATATTTAATAATTCTTCTTCGTTTTCAGGCTCCGAACTTCTTAAAGAATATGAGATTTGGGCTTCGGATGAAATTATATTAAGGGCGGAATTTTTATTTATGGAATCAATAATATTTTTTGCGTTGTATTTGTTTGGAATATTAATATCTTTTTCCTGAGCATAAATTTCTTTAAAAGATTCTGCAAGATAGGTATTGGCGGCTCCTCCGCAAATTGCGCCGGCGTTTATGGAAGTTATCACGCCTTTTTCGCCTTGCTTAAACACTCCCTGCGGAATTTGAGAATCAAGCTCTGTTAACACTTTTATTGCGCTGATTCTGGTTTTATCGTGAATATTAATCCCTGAATGTCCGCCTTTGCCGCCTGAAACTTTAATATAGAGGTTAGTGAAACCTGCACCTTCGCAGTTAAGTTCCCCAAGATGCTCTCCATCAGCTATAACGGCGTATTTTGATTTTAATTTTGAAGTGTCGAGATTATGAGCGCCGGACATTCCATTTTCTTCATCACGGGTGAAAGTTATTTCAATTTCTCCGTGCGGTATAATAGAATTGTCATTGCGAGGAGGTGCTAACGCACGTAGTTCAGTACCCGATTCATGCTTCGTCTCCTTATTGTGCAGTTTTGCTGCCGACGCGGCAATCTCAGTCCTTACAAGATTTATTGCTAAATCAAGAATGGCGGCTACGCCTGCTTTGTTATCAGCGCCCAGTGTGCGGGTTTTGTCAGTTTCAATGAATTTACCGTCTTCAGAAAGCCTTATATTAACTTCTTCAGAACCCCCTACAACGTCCATATGCGCAGAAAGCAAAAGACTGGGGGTATCTTCGTAGCCCTTTGAAGCGGGGATTTTTGCAATTATATTTTTATAATCGTCATATCCGGCTTCAATCGAGTACTTGCCAAAATATTCAAGGATTTTTTGAGATAAATTATCTTCTTTAAGCGAGGGTGATGGGATTTTGCATAATTCCACAAAAAGATCTATAAGCTTATAATTTGACTTGATTTCTTCAAGATTCATCTTTTTTTACCTTATTAATATGCAAAATAAATATAGCATAATTTTGTTAACAGAAAATTTTTTTATATTG
>DYOT01000292.1 GCA_020720345.1 Candidatus Caenarcanum sp. | reverse complement strand
TGTAAGCTTCTGTATATTGAAAAGCTACTTCTACCTGAACATCGTCTTTTGTTTGGTCAATATATGCAATGCTTGGGTGAAGCACTTCCCTGTTTTTGTTTAAATATTCTATATAGCTTGAAATGCCGCCTTCATAATAAAAGACATCTTCTTTTCCTGATTTCTCATCGCAAAAAATAATTTTAAGACCTTTGTTAAGGAAAGCCATTTCTCTTAATCTTTTTGAAACTATGTCCCTGTCTATTTCAGTTGTTTCGGTAAAAATTTCAGGATCAGGCCAGAAAGTGGTTTTTGTGCCTCTTTCAGTTGTTTCTCCTTCTTTAAGAACAGGCGAAGTCGGCTCTCCTCTTAAATAAGTTTGTTTATAAACATGACCGTTTCTTGAAACTTCGACTATCATTTTTTCAGAAAGAGCATTTACAACTGAAGCACCAACTCCGTGGAGTCCGCCGGAAACCTTATATCCGCCGTCACCAAATTTTCCTCCGGCATGAAGGACTGTATGAACGATTTCAAGAGCTGATTTGCCAGAATCTTCTTTTATATCAACAGGAATACCCCTGCCATTATCTATAACAGTAATGCTTTCATCTTTATTAAGATTCACTTTTACTTCTGAACAATACCCGGCAAGCGCTTCGTCAATAGAATTGTCTACAATCTCGTATACAAGATGGTGAAGTCCTCTCTGACTAGTAGAACCTATGTACATTCCGGGTCTAAGCCTTACAGCTTCCAGCCCTTCCAGTATTCTTATATTACTTGCATTGTAATCGTTACTTTTTTCAGTCATTGTTATATCCACTTTTAAGTCCTTTTTGTGATGTATTTTTAATCCCAAAACCCTGAATTAATTTATTATTTTCACAATAAAATTATAGCACGGACAATAATTAGAGAAGAAATAATAATAATGATAAATAATTAGGAGATTTGAAAGGGATAAGATTCTTGATTGCTACACAGCAAATTATGCCAATTTTTCCGGCAGGGCAAGCAGGTCAGAGTTATGGTTCTTTTTGCTTTTTATTTTTGCAGTGAATTTTGTGCTCGGTTTTTTCAATGCCTTTATGACTTCTGAGGTGTCAACAATGGGAATTTCCTTACTGGGTTTTATTTTTTCTATTGCAACGATAGTCCCAAGTCTTGCTGTTCAAGTAAGAAGGCTGCATGATATTGATAAATCAGGCTGGTGGATTTTAATTAGTTTTATTCCAATAATTGGTGCAATCTGGTTGATAGTGTGGTTTTGCCTTAAAGGTACAGAAGGTGATAATCGCTTCGGCTCAGATCCTTTGCAGGCAGAATAACAATTATTGTTGTATTGTCATTAGTAATGTTGATTTCAGCGATTTAGCAGTTGAGATAAATTAGAATTATTA
>DYOT01000291.1 GCA_020720345.1 Candidatus Caenarcanum sp. | reverse complement strand
ACAAAAACCCTTGTATTTTTCAAATAGTCAGGATAAAATATAATTAATAAATGAAAGTATTTTTCAAGCAATAACAAAATGGAAATAATTTATTCCCCTGAATCTGAAGAACAATTAAATGAGTTTGATAGAACTCATAAGGGCAAAGCTTTTAAAGTTATTGAAAAACTACAGGTTTTTGGATTGGGCAGGGTTGATTCGTCACCATTAAGAGACGGTCTCTTTGAACTTAGAAATGATGACATAAGAGTTTATTACAGTTATGCAAAAGGTGGAATTATAATTATTGCAATTGTTGTACTCAAAAAAGCTCAAAAAGCACCTGATAGGTACATAGAACAGGCAAAAAGAATTGTTGACAGAATAAAAACTGAATATAACTTGTAATAGAGGGAATAAACGTGGCTAAAACTCATAAACAAATGATGGACGAACTCAAAGAAAATGACTCTCAAATGTATGAAGAAATACAAAACGAGATTGAACAGGAACAAAAAAAAATAAAAACCAATAAAAAACATGGATTAAAACTTATTCCGGTTAAAGATGCTGATGGATTTTATACTAAAAAATTTGAAGATGAAATAACTGAAGAATATGAAATAATAAGTGAACAAGAATACAGACAAACTGTCAGACACGGCGGGACAAGGAGAAATTCTGGACGCAGAAAAATTTTTGAGAAACCAAGGCGCGTTACTTATGAATTTGAGGAAGAAACTTTAATTAAACTAAAGGATTACGCTAAAAAACAAAAGAAAAGCCAGAATGAGCTTGTAAATGAAGCAGTAAAAAAATTAATTAACGGGTAAATAAAACACATGGGATATAAAATACTAAACAAAAAACAGCTAAGCGAAAATCTTTATGAAATAACTGTGGATGCGCCTTATGTGGTTAAAAACGCAAAAGCGGGGCAGTTTATTATATTAAGAGTCGAGGAAAAAGGCGAAAGAATCCCCTTAACCATTGCTGATTTTAATAAAGAAAAAAATGAACTTACTATTGTATTTATGGCGGTAGGACATACCACAAAAAAACTTGCCCGGTTACAGGTTGGGGAAGAAATTCTTGATCTTGTCGGACCTCTTGGAGTTCCTACAGAAATTGAAAATTATGGTACGGTTATTTGTGTCGCCGGTGGTTACGGGGCTGCACCGGCATATTTAATCGCAAAAGCTTATAAAGAAGCCGGCAACAAAGTTTATATTATTATGGGAACAAGAAATGAAAGTCTTGTTTTCTGGGAAGATAAAATGAAAACTGCATGCAATGAGCTTTTTATTACCACCGATGATGGCTCTAAAGGTAGAAAAGGATTTGTAACAGAACAGCTTAAAGATATAATGAATGCTGAAAATGTCAATCTTGTTATGGCTATAGGTCCT
>DYOT01000059.1 GCA_020720345.1 Candidatus Caenarcanum sp. | reverse complement strand
AAATCGCATAAGGCTTTAAGCCTATCGCCAGCCTGCCGACATTTATCGGGTGAAACCCATCCACATCTTTTTCAGGAAGGATTTTTTCAATAATATCATAAGTATTAATATGCTTGGGTAGCGGAAGTTGAACCAAAATACCGTTAACATTTGCATCCTGATTAAGAATATCAATTTGTCTTTCCAGTTCTTGCTGACTTATAGATTCTTCCAGCTCAATGACCTGTGAATTAAAGCCTGCCTCGTGAGCCGTTTTTTTCTTTTTGGCGACATAAACCTGACTTGCAGGGTTGCTGCCGACAATTATAACCACAAGAGTAGGGCGGGTATTATAATTTAAAACTTCCTGCCGGATTTCTTCAACAATTTTGGCGGATAAATCCTTGCCTTTAATCAAAACAGCCATAAATTTTCTCCCATTAAAAGTTAATTTTATCATATCAAAAATTGGTAGTGATAATTTGTTCCATGTATATTAATCCTTACTTCACGAAGATTTTACCCTGAACTTTTTCCTGCACGTTTAAGCTTCTTTTCAGGCTATCCGTAAATTGGCTGGCATTATTTGCCGTATAAAACTTTCCGTAGGTTGCGAGAGCTACGCATTTTAGCTGGCTCACGGCTTCCGGATCTGATTCAATATTAAAGCCTATTACATCAATAGTTATATCTGTTCTTTTTTTCATTAAATCTACAGCAAACTGGCAAGGATCGCCTCCACATGTTTCCATCCCGTCACTTACGAGGATTATCCTTTTCTTCCCGTCCATACCTGAAAAATCATTATTTATTGCCTGCTCAAAAGAATAACAAATAGGAGTCCAGCCCACTGCATCAAGTTTTTTCATTTTTTCGGTAATAATATTTTGGGTTCCGCTTGCAACAGGGACTAATAACTCTGTTGCTTTACAGCCGTCAAAAAACAAAAATCCATCCTGATGTCCGTAAACTCTTAAACCTACGTTTATATTTTTAGGGAGTTCTTCCAGCACATTATTAATTACTGTTTTTGCAATATCTATTTTTCTTTGTCCGTCAATTTTATCATCCATACTATATGAGCAATCAAGTATTATAAGAATATTTTGGTTATTAACAGTTTCAGCTTTGTAATTGTCCGCACTGTCATAAATATTTATTTCAGGTTCCGAAAATGAAGAATTAATAGCTAAAAAGACAAAAAGAAAAATGACAATGCTTAATAAGTATATTTTTTTCATAGCAAATTTCTCCTTCAATTTATCACTAAATTTAGAATACAAATTTAAATTTAGATATTAACCGATAAGATATTTTTTATTTTCCGGCAGTTTTGTAAGCATTAAGCAAAACAGACGGCTGTTTAATATTAAGATGATTATATGCGCAATTAATAAGACTAAACAAATTATTCCACTGCCAGTGGTCTTTCCCCTGCTTAATCAGATCTTCCCCTATTTTCATATAATAAATGTTAATTCTGTTAAAACTTTTTATTCCGCAAAACGTAACTGTTTCTTTCAGGAATTCAAAACTAATGTGATGCTCTTCGCAATATTTTATCAAAGGTTTTATGACTGCATGTTCCTGATATTTGTTGCGGAGATTTTGAAATTCAATTTCTGCACTAATCACTTAGTCCCTCCTCTTCCTATTTAATTTTGAACTATCCTTATTATAATATATTTGCAAATTTTATTGTATTTTTGCATCCTTCTTGTATCGAAACTTTAAGCTAAATTTTATATCTTAATTGTTGTAAAAGAAAGCATTACGAATGACAATACTGCATTTTTATGTATTAATGAAGTTGTAAAATAAATCATTAAAAGAGGCTAAAACAGGTGAACAGGAGAACAGCAGCAAGAGAATTATCATTGTTGACCTTTTCCCAACTGGGCAAGGAAGTTCAAAAGCACGAAAATCAAGATATTCTCGATATTATAGAAAAATCTGTCGATACTTTGACAAAGGAAGCTGAAAGCAATTTGCAGTCTTCTGTCAGAGAACTGTCGAAAATTCGCGAATATATTCAAAATTATGAAATCGACCATTCTGACAATATGGAAAAACCAATGGAAGAAGCCATTATTCCTGTCGCTGTTCCTATGACTTCCGATATGACAGGAAGAATTGACACGCTTCTTGAAGCTGCCGAAAAAATATATGCAGCTATGGATATAGTTACTATTTCCGGCATGTCTGAAAGAGAAGAGGTTAAAGAATATTGTACAAAGCTTGTTAAATCTTTTATTGAAAACAAAAAAACAATTGATGAGACTATTAACAAGTATTCAAAAGGTTGGGACGTAGAAAGACTAATGAAAATTGACAGGGATATTCTCAGAATATCCATTGTTGAACTTTTATTTCTGGAAGATGAAAATATACCGGATGCAGTTTCAATTAACGAAGCTGTGGAGCTTGCCAAAAAATACGGTTCGGAAGAAAGTTCCAGTTTTATTAACGGCATTTTAAGACAGGTTTACGAAGAAAAGAAAGGCATAAAGAAACTGGCTTAATGTTCAATTTTTTTGGAAAAAAAGAAGAAAATAAACCTGAAAATATCCAAAAAGAAGCCTTCGGAATTTCGTTTGAAGGCTTAAAACAGGCTGTTTCAAAAACCAGCGAATTTTTTAGCTCTAACATTTTTTCCCTCGGCGTTGGAAAAGAAGAAATAGATGATGACATGCTTGATCTGCTCGAAGAAAAACTTATCAGGGCTGATCTCGGAGTGAACACAACTGTTTATGTCGTTGATAAACTTAGAAAAAACAAAAATCAGACAAGACCTGACAAATTAAACGAATACCTGAAAACTGAATTCACCGAGATTATGAAAACTCCCGGCTCATATAATCTTAATTTAAAAGAAGGTCAGCTTAATATTTTATTGATTACCGGAGTAAACGGCTCAGGAAAGACTACTTTAATCGGAAAACTTGCCTACAGGTTCAGGCTTCAGGGCAAAAAAGTCCTTGTGGCTGCGGGAGATACTTTTAGGGCGGCGGCAGAAGAACAGCTTGAAATCTGGGCAAACAGAGCCGGCGCTGACATTGTCAGGCAGGACGGCGCAGACCCTGCTTCGGTTGTTTTTGACGCTATAAAAAAAGCCCGTGAAGAAAATTATGATATTTTGCTTATAGACACTGCCGGAAGGCTTCATAACAAGTTTAACCTTATGCAGGAACTTGGAAAGATTAAAAAAGTCATAGATAAAGAAGCATCCGAATATCTTGCCGAATCGATTCTTGTATTGGATGCAACAACCGGACAGAACGGGCTAAAGCAGGCGGAAGTTTTCAAGGAAGCTGTGAATTTGACCTGCGTGGGGCTTACCAAGCTGGACGGCACTGCCAAAGGCGGGGTAATTTTCGGAATTGCGAAGGAATTTAATTTACCTGTGAAGCTTGTCGGTATTGGCGAGAAGATGGAAGACTTACGGGATTTCAACGCCGATGACTTCATCGAGGCTTTGTTTTAAATCACCACTTTCCTGTAACAATGAACTTATTTCAGGGTTTACCCATAAAACAATTTAAGACTATAATTCCAAAACCGGATAGATGCTGAATCAAGTTCAGCATGACAAAAGAAAATCTAGCATGACATAATATCTTAAGAAGAAAAATATAAAAACAGGAAAAATATAAATGACAGATATAAGATGGAAGCAGCGATTCGAGAATTTTGAAAGAGCATATAATAACTTAAAATATGCTTTAGACGCATTAAATAAAGACCATGATAATATTCTTATTAAAATGGCAACAGTTCAAGCTTATGAAATGGCAATGGAACTTTGCTGGAAAGTCTTAAAAGACTACCTTGAATACAACAACGTTTTATTTAAGGAAGTTACACCAAATAATGTTATTAAAGAAGCTTTTGCCACAAATATTATAGATAATGGCGAACTATGGATTGATATGTTAAAGGATAGAAATTCCACTTCTCACGAATACAGCGAAGAAAAATCAAACCTTATTATTGATAAAATAAACGAAATTTATTTTTTTGAATTAAAAAAAACTTATGCTCATCTAAAAGGTAAAATTAATGAATGAATTCGGGCTGTCGGAAAAAATAACAAATATTTTAATAGAATTTTTTGAAAAATTTCCCGAAGTGGAAGAAGTTAAAATTTACGGCTCACGAGCGAAGGGAAACTATCGAAAAGGCTCAGATATTGATATTGTTTTATACGGAAATATCGAATACAGCCTATTGTCTAAGATTTCATACGGAATTGAACAGTTGCCCACGCCTTATAAGTTTGATGTAATAGACTATAATACAATTTCTAATGATAATCTAAAAGAACACGTCGACAAGGTTGGAAAAACTTTTTACAAAAGAGAAAATATAAAAATATAAAAGGTATAAATAAATGTTTGAAAGTTTATCAGATAGGCTACAGGAAGTCATAAAAAAAGCACAGGGGCAAAACCAGCTTACCGAAGAAAATATAGCGGACGCTCTGCGAGAAGTAAGAAGAGCTTTACTCGAAGCAGATGTCAGCCTGAAAGCCGTTAAATCTTTTATTTCCAATATAAAAGACAAAGCCGAAGGACAGGAAGTCATAAAAAGCGTCTCCCCCGGTCAGCAACTGGTTAAAGTAGTTTATGACGAACTAAGGGAACTTTTGGGAGGCGAAAATAAACCGCTTTCTACAGAAGGCAGACCAAATATAGTTATGCTTTTCGGGCTTCAGGGTTCAGGTAAAACAACAACCGCAGCAAAACTGGGATTAAAACTGAGAAAAGACGGCAGAAATCCACTTTTAGTAGCGGCTGACGTATACAGACCGGCAGCAATTAAACAGCTTGAATCCCTCGGCAAACAGGTTAATATTCCTGTGTTTACAATCGAGGGAAGCACAGATGTCAGGCAAATCGCAACTTCTGCAATAGAACATGCCAGACAAAACGGATATAATACCGTAATTGTCGATACAGCAGGGCGGCTTCAGATTGATACAGCTTTAATGGCAGAGCTTGTAATAATAGACAGGCTTCTCGAGCCTGCCGAAAAACTTCTTGTTGTTGACTCGATGATGGGGCAGGAAGCTGTAAACGTTGCACAAACATTTAACGAACAGTTGGGAATCACAGGACTTGTCCTTACTAAGCTTGACGGTGATGCCAGAGGCGGCGCAGCCTTAAGTATTGTCCACGCTACAGGACAGCCTGTTAAATTCGCCGGCATGGGTGAAAAACTTGACGCTCTTGAACCTTTTTATCCTGACAGGATGGCGCAAAGAATTCTCGGAATGGGCGATATTATCAGCCTTGTTGAAAAAGCGCAGGAAAATTTTGATATAGACCAGGCAAAAGAACTTGAGAGAAAAATGAGAAAAAAAGAGTTTTCTCTCGAAGACTTTATGACTATTCAAAAGCAAATGAAATCGCTGGGCTCACTTGACCAGATATTAGGAATGCTTCCTATCCCGGGAATTTCCAAAGATCAGAGACAAACTATTGCACATGCCGGAGAAGGACATCTTCAAAAAATTGAAGCCATGGTTAATAGCATGACTATAAAAGAAAGACGCAAGCCTGATATTTTGAATCCAAGCAGAAGAAAAAGAGTTGCTACAGGCAGTGGAGTCAGCGTACATGAGCTTAACAGGTTTTTAAAAGAATTTGAAAATATGAAAAAAATGATGAAAAAAATGACTGATTTTACCAAAGGCGGAAAAATGCCTCACGGAATGAAAAATCCTCAGGGAATGATGCAGCAGATGAAAAATATGCGCGGCAACTTTCCAAAATTTTGAAGCATTCGCTTCCTGATAAGTCATCAATCCTTCAAAAAACCTTTATATTGAAAAAATTCTTTTAACAAAATAGCAATTTTTTACAACTTCTTGTTTTTATAAATATAAGAGAGGAATAATTTTGTATTTAAAATTATTTTTGTATTTTAGGTTATAGATAAAAGGGAGGAATTATTTATGGGCGGAATTAATCCATTTTCATCACAGTGTGTTGCTAATGGCTACAACGAAAAAATTGCCAGCTTTTATGAAGGAAGCTACAAAGCTCCTGACGGAACCACAGTAAGCGCAAGTGATCAGTCAGGTAAAATCAATGTGTTTCAAAATAATCTGGGAAATACTTGCGTTGAAGCATTAAAAGCTGAAATTTCAGTACCTCCAAAAGGTACTACCCAAGTTGTCGGGGACGAAAATAATATTAAACTTGGCAAAGGTTCAAAATTAGTACTTGAAGATGCCCGAAAAAACACAATTTTTGGGTCTTGTAATAAAAAAGGAGAGCCTGAATCAGCAGTAATTTCAGGAGAGAACGCATTCTGGAATAAAGGACCAAAAAGCAATCCTGACTTCTGTCAATAATTTAAAGTCGTAAATTATTTAATCAACATACAATCGCCATAGCTGTAAAAGCGATAGCTTTTCTCTATGGCTTCTTTGTAGGCCGCAAAAATAAAATCTTTTCCTGCCAATGCTGAGACCATCATAATTAATGTTGACTTTGGCAGATGAAAATTTGTTATAAGCTTATCAATAACATTAAATTTATATCCCGGATAAATAAACATCTGACTCCAGCCTGACGCTTCGGAAATTTTTCCGTTATGATGAAAGGCGGATTCCAGTGTTCTAACAGTTGTCGTTCCTACTGCAACTATATTTTTACCCTGCTGCTTAGCGTTATTTAATATTTTAGCGGTGGATTCAGGAATTTGATAATATTCCCTTTCCATTTGATGCTCAAATATACTTTCTGTTTTTACCGGTTTAAATGTCCCGAGTCCTATATTCAAAGTTACATGACATATTTCAACGCCTTTTTGTTTTATTTTTTCTATTATTTCAGGAGTAAAATGAAGCCCTGCTGTAGGAGCTGCAACAGAGCCTGGATTTTCGGCATAAACCGTCTGATATCTTTCAACATCAAACTTTTTAATATCCTCACCATTGGGTTGCAAAGCTGCTGCACGTTTTCTTTCAATATATGGAGGAAGCGGGATATTCCCAAATTTTAACAATATTTCGTCAAATTTTTCCGTTTCAGGAAATATAAACTCAATAAGCCACTTATTATTCGGCAATTTTTCAAGAATTTTCGCGTTTAATTCTTCAGAAAACTCAATAAACAAGTCCTCTTTTATTCTTTTTGAAGGTCTTATCAAAGCTTCCCAGTTATTTTCAGACTTTTTTTCCAGAAGAAATATTTCCAGAACTCCACCTGTTATTTTTTTCCCAAAAAGGCGTGCAGGGATAACCCTTGTATTGTTCATTACAAGAACATCGTTTTCATCAAGAAAATCAATAATTTCATAAAATTTTTTATGTTCAAAAGTTTTATTTTGCCTGTCCAGAATCATTAAATTTGATTCATCTCTTTTTGCAGAAGGAAAATCAGCAATTAATTCTTCGGGCAAATTATATTCAAACTCGCTTGAAAGCATTGTTTATTATCCTA
>DYOT01000290.1 GCA_020720345.1 Candidatus Caenarcanum sp. | reverse complement strand
CAGGACGGCGGATTTAGAAGACCACAACCAGGCGGCTTTGGCGGAAATCAAGGCGGCGGATTCAGAAGACCACAACCAGGCGGTTTTAACAGAGGCGGTCCTCGCAGACCAATGGTTCAGAAAAAACTTTTAATTAGCAGGGAACAGGTTACAGAAATTGAACAACTTTACAGAGAAATGCTTCCTCTGCCAAACCCTGATTGCCATGAAGTTATCGGACAAAAAATAAATCTCGAACCAAACAAAGTTTTCTTTGGCATAAATCTTGTCCGGCAAAAAATGAACCTGCCCAAACTGCCTTATCCTAAGAGAAAACTGGCGGTTTCTCCCGAACAGCTCATAGCTATTCAGAGTCTTTATTCTCCTTTATTGCCGTTACCTCCTATCGGATGCCATAAATTTATTTCAAAACAGCTTAAAATGGATGAATGGCGTGTTCACGTTGGAATTGGAATCATCCGAAAACAGATGGATCTTCCAAGATGGAACATGGAAAGAGAAGACGCGCCGGCTGAGTTCAAAAATCAGGCTAAAACAATTATTGAAAATGAAGAAAAAAGTAAATAATGTTCAAAAAACTGGCTAAAGGTTTAAACAAAGCAAAATATACGCTGTTTAAAGATAACCGGATTGCATTAATTAAACTTGAAGGCGTTATTCTGGATTCAGGGTATCTTCCTTCGGCTTCCAAGGTTATAGAATGCCTTAAAGACGTCAAAAGGCTTGGGATTAAAACGATTGTTTTGAGGATTAACAGTCCGGGCGGAACAGTCGGGGCTTCTCAGGAAATTTATCAGGAAATAAAAAAACTTCAGAAAGATGCTTTTAAAGTTATTGTTTCTCTTGGAGATGTGGCAGCAAGCGGAGGCTTGTATATTGCGGTTGCCGGGGATAAAATTGTCAGCAATCCGGGAACAGTAACAGGCTCTATAGGCGTAATAATAAAATCCAGCGTTATTAAGGATTTGTATAAAAAAATCGGGATAGATCACCAAACGGTCAAGTCCGGTCAATATAAAGATATACTTTCTGACACGAAATATTTTACCGATGACGAAAAAGAGATTCTTCAGGAGCTTATAAACGTTACTTACGGGCAGTTTATACAGACAATTGCAGAAAACAGAAATATTGATATTGAAGAAATCAAGAAATTTGCGGACGGAAGAATATTTACAGGTTCTCAGGCAAAGGAATACGGGCTTGTTGACGAGCTGGGTTCGCAATCCGATGCTGTTGATATTGCGGCAGAACTTGCAGGAATTAAGGGAGAACCTTCAATAATTGAAATAACTCCCAAAAAAAGTTT
Source organism: Candidatus Caenarcanum sp. (assembly GCA_020720345.1). Lineage (GTDB taxonomy): Bacteria > Cyanobacteriota > Vampirovibrionia > Gastranaerophilales > UBA9971 > DYOT01. The sequence continues at coordinate 97 of DYOT01000290.1, read as the reverse complement.
GATGCAAAAATTATCCGGCGCAAGTATGTCCGAAATTCTTGAAAAAGCAGGACTTAATGGAGTGCATTCACGCATTCCCCTATGGATTATGCCTGAA
>DYOT01000289.1 GCA_020720345.1 Candidatus Caenarcanum sp. | reverse complement strand
AATAAACGATTTGCAATGATGGGGCATTTGCTCTGGCAGCAGGATAAGTTTGAATATATGCACAGGAAAGCGCAAAATAAAGCAAAAATGTGCTAAATAATACATCATTTCCTGCAAAATTTCTGAAAAAGTTAATTAAAATAACAAAAATAAAGAATAAAAAAGGAATAATTATAAATAAAGATAAAAGAAAAATTATTTCGTTTTCAGGCTTTTTCACTCTCCAGATTATTATATGAAAAGCTAAAACTAATAAAAAGATAACTGTACCTATTATTAAAGACAAAATATACATTTATATATTTATTTCCTTTTAAGATAAATACTTAAACCAGCTTTTTGTGGCTTCTTTTATGGAATTCTCATCCCAGACAGGCGCTTTTGCCCAATAATCAATATTCTCAAGAAGCTTTTTAATCCCGTCTTCAATAGAAACTTTAGGTTCCCAGCTTAGCAAATTTCTTATTTTTGATATGTCTGCAAATGTACAATCAGGTTCACCGGGTCTTTTTGGTATATAAACCTTTTCTCCGCCGAGCAAATCTATAATTTTATTAACGCTGTAAGTATTTCCGCTTCCGACGTTCATAATTTCATTAGAAACATTGGATTTTGCAGCAGTATAAAAAGCATCGGCAACATCGGTTACATAAGTAAAATCCCTTGCCTGAGTTCCATCGCCCACAAGAGTAAAAGGTTTTCCGGCGAGCTTTTGCGCAAGAAACACTCCGAACATTGCACCGTAAGTGCCGGAAGTTCTTGATCTTGTACCATAAACGTTAAAAAGCCTTAAAGAAACAACTGGAAGCTTATAAACCTTTCCCCAGTGCATTACATACTGTTCAGCCAGATACTTGGTGAGAGCATAAGGATATTGCGGATTTGTTTCTGTTGTTTCAGGAGTTGGATAGACATCAGGAATACCATAGCAGGAAGAAGATGCCGCATAAAGAAATTTTTTGATGTTATTTTTAACACTTGCCTGTAGGACATTAACCGTTCCGTCAACATTAGATTTATGGTAGTCAAAAGGATTTTCTATAGAAGGGACAATATCTGCAAGTGCTGCCAGATGAAAGACCCAATCTTTGCCTGCAAAAAGCGGCTCTATTTTTTCAAGATCTGTAATATCCGCATAAATTAATTTCAAGTCAGGATTTTCTTTAAGGTGTTCAAGATTTTCCGGTCTTCCTGTGGAAAAATTGTCTATAACTGTTACCTCATGGTTTTGCTGAAGCAACAATTCAACCAGATGAGAACCTATAAAACCAGCCCCTCCTGTTACGACGACTTTTTTTTTCATTATAGTTTTCCTTTTAATCATTAATTAAAGAAAATATCCAATTTATCCACGCAATAACCGTTTGAGCTCTTCTTTTAAATGTCTTTTCAGTTGTTACTTTGTATATGTT
>DYOT01000288.1 GCA_020720345.1 Candidatus Caenarcanum sp. | reverse complement strand
AATGTATTTTTTGTTAAACCACCCCATTAGTTGGTGATGCTTGCCAGTTGTAAAACCGTCTAAATAGCCCAAAGCAAGTACCAGATAAAAAACAGCATAATAAATTCTGTTTTGAGCCGTTTGTAAATCTATTTCAAGCAATTTAATTCCAGTTTCAAGAGCTTGGTCGGATTTTTCAACAGAATATTTTGTTAAAAAAATGTCATCATGCTGCTGATTCATAAAACTTGCCTTTTTTTATCACTTCATCACAATAAATGGGATTACTCATCAAACCATCAAATGTAAAAGTTCTAAAATCAATATAAACGTCATAAAGGTACATCAATTCGCAAATGATGCCCCTTATTTCAAATTCTTTTTCTCTGTTTACACAGTCAAATATTGCAATTACATCGACATCGCTTTCTTTATGATGTGTTTTTTTAACTCTTGAACCATAAAGATAACAGCCTTTAAAATCGTTATATTTTTCTTTTATGCGAGAAATTAGCTCTTTCATAAGTTTATTAAGACTGCTGTTTTTCATTTTATTCCCTTTAGCTTCTTATATTTAAATTTTATAGCTTTCAGAGTAAAACTACAAGAGTTTTTGACTTTTATATGTTAAATTAAACATAAACATTAAACAGGAAAAAATAATGGACGAAAAAGAAATTGTATACGGCAAAAACCCTGTCGAAGGGCTTTTGGAAACAAATCCCAAAAGAATAAACAAAATTTATCTCGCAAAAGGCGTTAAATTTGACCCAAAAATTAAAAATATTCTTAGTCTTGCAAGACAAAACAGGGTTACGGTACTTGATATTCCTAGAGAAAAACTGGACAAGCTTGCTGACGGAGTTCATCAGGGAATAGCTGCTTCTGTTTCGCCGGTGGAATATACTGAGCTTGAAACTATATTGCCCGAACTTAAGAACAGAAACGATGCTTTGTTAATAATACTTGATAAAGTTGAAGACCCACATAACCTGGGTTCGATAATAAGAACGTCAGCAGCAGCCAATGCAGATGGAATTATAATACCCAAAAGACGCTCAAGCCCTATAACTTCTACTGTAGAGAAATCAAGCGCCGGAACTGTGGAAAAAATACCTATAATTCAGATAAACAATATTAATGAGACAATAAAAACTTTGAAAGAAAATAATTTTTGGATTATTGGGGCGGAAGCAGATGGAAAAACTTTTTATTTCCAGCAAAATTACGACATGAACTGTGCTCTGGTTATAGGTGGAGAAAATGAAGGAATTAGCGCTCTTGTAAGAAAAAATTGTGATATGCTGGTCAAAATTCCAATGCCCGGTAATATTAACTCTTTAAATGTAGCAAACGCTACGAGCATATTAATTTATGAAATAGTCAGGCAGAGAATATTAAAAAAAGACCTCCCGACATAAAATTTTTCTATTGTATTTTTA
>DYOT01000287.1 GCA_020720345.1 Candidatus Caenarcanum sp. | reverse complement strand
GGCGCTGTAAATACTGTTTTAATAAACGAAAATGGAAGTTTTAACGGATATAATACGGATGTTTACGGATTTGTTGAGGCAATTCCTGCGGAAACAAGAGTGAAATTAAGAGGCGAGAAAGCTGTAGTTTTGGGTTCGGGTGGTGCTGCAAGGGCAGTGATTTCAGGTCTTGCTGAAATAGGCATAAAAGAAATTTCAATAATCGCCAGAAATCAGGAGAAGGCTCAGAAGTTAAGAGAAATAATGGGCGGGAATTTTTCTGATATTGAGATAAATTATATTGCGTGCAGGGATTTGTCTGAGTATTCCATAATTGTAAACACCACACCTCTAGGTATGTACGGGGAGAATGAAAGGCTTTCACCCTTAAGTCAGGAAAATATAGCCACTTTACCTGAACATTCACTTGTATACGATATTATTTACAGACCGAGAAAAACAAAACTTCTTGAATATGCGGAAAAAAGAGGCTTAAAAACTCTTGACGGATTGGAAATGCTAGTTTTGCAGGGAGCAAAAGCTTTTGAACTTTGGACTGGGAAAAACCCGCCTGTTGAAATTATGAGAGATGCTGTAGCAAGTTAGCATTGTCCGAGCAATCCCACTGCGTCGGCTCTGCATTGCCTGCAATGATACATTTGTTTTAAGTGAACGGAACATTTTTCCCTGATTTCCATTAATTTTTTATTATCAACAGGTTGCATATTCTCAAATTCAGACCCTTTTGCGGGAATTAAACGTGTTATATTAGTCATAAACGCACCATGGTCTTTTACTGTTTTGACGATTTCCTCTATATGTTTATCATTGATTCCTTCAAGGCAAAGAATATTAACTTTGCAGACTAACCCTGAAGAGGAAAGTTTTTTTAATCCTGAAAGCTGATTTTGTATTAAAATCCTGGCAGATTGTTCGACCGTTAAATTTTTGTCTTTATAGTTAATCCTTTTGTAGATTAAAGGGACTAAAGACTCGTCCACTGTGTTGATTGTAACCGTTAAATGAGTTATGCCTATATCTGCAATTTCTTCCGCATAATCCGGCAGCAAAAGCCCGTTTGTGGAAAGGCAGAACATAATGTTCTCCCCACTTTGTTTAATGAGATTAACGGTTTTTTTTATATTTTCAAAATTGGCAAGGGAATCTCCCGGTCCGGCAAAGCCCACCACAGAAAGATTTTCCATTTTGTTTTTAGCAGCTATTAAAGAATCACAGGCTTCTTCAGGAGATAAAATATTGCTTGTTACTCCCGGTCTGCTTTCATTTGCGCAGTCATATTTTCTGTTGCAGTATTTACACTGAATATTACACTCAGGAGCAACAGGAAGATGAATTCTTGAATATTTTTTACTTTTTCCCTCGTTGAAACAGGGATGATTACCAGCTTTATCCATTTTATACCTGACATAAAACGTTTAGTTATACTAA
>DYOT01000058.1 GCA_020720345.1 Candidatus Caenarcanum sp. | reverse complement strand
CAAATCCTACAGATGCTCTTAAATTAAAATTGTTTAAAGAAACGTTGTTAATCATAATTTATTCCCTTTCGTTATTTATAAAATAATTAAACCTCTATTTATTTAATAATCCTCAATATAAAAAATTGACAGTTCAAGGCAGTAAATGTTACAAAAATTTACGTACGAATTAGTTTTCGTAACAGATTGTAAACAGAAAAACGAATTACTAGCAATTTTTATTTTTTTGGATTTTAAATTAAATAGTTAAATATTTTATTTTTTATAAATGAAAGGTAAAGAAAATGACAAACATAGGAAGTTTTAGAAGTGTAAATGCTCTTAGTAAGTCTGAAACACAAAAACAAAGTTCACCCAAGCAGGCTGCTTTCGGTATGAGAACTGAAAAAGCGGGACAAATAGTACAAAGTTTGGCTGAGATAATTGAAACTAATCCAGATTTAAAAAAACATTGTGTAAATCCGGGATTTAGATTGGTTGACATGATTAATACGAGTGCATTTATTGTAAAAGAGAAGATGAAACAGGCAGTACTCCTGTTAGCAGAACAACTGGCAAAATCAAATGCTGAATTGAGACCTTTATTTAGTAAAAATAACCCTGAATTTGCCAGCAAGTTAAATTTTCAAGATGCTGAAAGAACAATTGGTGAGGCTGTAAACGAATATTATCTTGATAAAAAACCGAAAGAAGTCGTTGAGCGGCATTTTGAAAGAATTTCCGATACAACAAAATATCCTGATCCTGAATTTCCAATATAATATAAGAATGAAAATAACAGGTAATTTAAAAAGTATAAATAATTGTAATAATCTGCAAATACAAAGACAAAATAAAGTCAGGCGGGTTTATTTTGGTATGAATGTTACGACTCCTGCAATCCCAAAAGATTTAACCTATGCAAGAGAAGCCATCGGGGAACTTGTACATCATTTTAAGCCGCTGTCTGATCTTTCAAAGGAAGTTACAGAAACCGTCCCCAAAGGCAACGGACATAGAACTGCCGCAATAATTGGACGACTATATGACCCAAAAAATATTGTAAGTCCTGTTCTCAAAGATACTTTTGAGGAACAGGAGAGATTTCTTGTCGAAAATGGGCAAAGTCCCATAGCTATTAATAAATTAAGACAGTTTTATTATACTCTAAGTAACTTTATCGGGGATTTTGGCAAACAGTTTAGTGAAGTAAACTGGACTTCTTTAAAACAATAACTATGATACAAGTTAATAAATATGATTAAAAGAGGGTCGGGCAATGCTCGACCCTCTTTTAATGTTTGTTGTGATAAAATTAAGAAGTACATGATTTGGGTAGAAATTGTTTATGGCAAAAGTCGAATTAAAAAATGTCTGCAAATCCTACGAAAAAAAAGTTGAAATAGTAAAAAACATAGATCTTGAAATTAATGACAAAGAATTTATAGTGCTTGTCGGTCCTTCCGGTTGCGGCAAATCGACTATACTCAGGATGATTGCAGGTCTTGAAGAAATAACTTTCGGAGAAATTTTTATTGGAGACAAGGTTGTAAATAATATTCATCCAAAAGACAGGGATATTGCCATGGTTTTTCAAAATTACGCGCTTTATCCTCACATGAATGTCTATGACAATATGGCTTTCGGCTTAAAAATGCGGAAATTCAAAAAAGATGTTATCGATCAGAGGGTAACAGAAGCCGCTGAAATCTTAAATCTTACAGAATATCTCAATAGAAAGCCCCGTCAGCTTTCTGGCGGACAAAGACAGAGAGTTGCGCTTGGCAGGGCAATAGTCAGGGAGCCGCAAGTGTTTTTAATGGATGAACCACTGTCAAACCTGGATGCCAAATTAAGGGTTCAGATGCGGTTTGAAATTAAAAAACTTCATGACAGGCTGAAAACTACATTTATATACGTAACACACGATCAGGTAGAAGCTATGACAATGGGCGACAGGATTGTTGTTCTTAATAACGGAATAATTCAGCAGTCTGACACTCCTGAAAATATTTATAACATGCCTGAAAATATTTTCGTGGCGGGATTTATAGGTTCACCTGCCATGAACTTTATTGAAACAGAAATTCTGCCTGATAAAACAATAAAACTTGAAGATGCTGTTCTTCCGGCTGATAAAAATCTAAATACAATCATTGAAAACAACGGCTTAACCGGTAAAAAAGTTATTGTCGGAATACGCCCTGAGTATCTTATTCAAGCACCTGAAGGATTTAAAGTTGTTCCAGAGCTTGTTGAAATGCTGGGCAGCGAAAAACTTGTACATTTTTATCTGGAAAATAAAAAGACTGTCGCAAAATTATCTGCTGATGCTGAAGTTTATGCAGGAAATGAAATTTGTCTTTCTATAGATGTTTCAAGGATTCTGATTTTTGATATTGAAACAGGAAAACGATTTAATACCTAACTTAAATTTGTTTTCGGGCGGCAGTCGCCGCTTGGTAATTTAACCGATTCATGAGTCGAGTACTTATAAAGAAGCGAATGCTTCCCGAAAATATAAATCCGAATTGAAACGTGTACTTACTATAAATAAACAAAATGGTTTAATTACAAATGCAATTTTTACTGACCTTTGGTGAAATTATAAAAGTATCAAATACCAAAATTTTCTATCTTTTAGTCTGTTTTTCAGATATGATTTAATCAACAGCTGAAATGAAACGAATACTTAATATATACTAGGTTTTGAATATGAAAATTTTAATGGTTTATCCTGAATGCCCTGATTCTTTCTGGAGCATAAAACATGTAATAAAAATTCTTGGTAAAAAAGCTTCATTGCCCCCTCTGGGATTAATGACAGTATCAGCTCTTTTACCTGCTGAATTTGAAAAAAAATTAATTGACTTAAATATAACTGAATTGACTGATAGCGATATCTTATGGGCAGATTTTGTATTAATAAGTGGAATGATTGTTCAGAAAGATTCTTCTCTGGATGTTATAAAAAGATGCAAAAAACTCGGTGTGAAAACTATTGCAGGCGGTCCATTATTTACTTCGCTATTTGAGCAATTTGATGATGTTGATCACTTTATCCTTAATGAAGGCGAAATAACTATACCAATGTTTTTAGAAGACCTTAAAAAAGGAGAACTTAAAAGAATCTATACATCGGAGATAAAACCTGAACTCAGCCTTACACCTCCGCCGGATTATAGCTTAATTGACACTAAAGATTATTATATGATGCCCGTTCAATTTTCCAGAGGCTGTCCTTTTGACTGTGATTTTTGCGACATCGTAAATCTTAACGGCAGAATACCAAGATCTAAAAGCCCTGAGCAAATAATAACCGAGCTTTCAAAATTACATGAAATAGGCTGGAGGCATAGTATTTTTTTTGTAGACGATAATTTTCTTGGAAATAAAAACAAAACAAAAGAATTACTAAGAACAATAATTGACTGGAGAAAACAAGTTGATTTTAAACCGTTATTCTATACGGAAATTTCTATAAATGCTTCTGATGATGATGAATTGCTTGAGTTGATGAGACAGGCAGGCTTTTTTATGGTTTTTGTAGGTATAGAAACTCCTTCGACAGAGAGTTTACAGGAATGCAACAAAATACAAAACCAGAACCGGGACATAATAGCCTCTATCAGAAAATTTTATAAATATGGAATGGAAGTTACAGGCGGTTTCATAGTAGGTTTTGACAGTGATGATGAAACTATATTTGAGCGCCAGCTTAATTTTATTCAGGAAGCCGGTGTTGTAAAAGCAATGATTGAAATATTACAGGCGCTTCCCGGAACAAAACTCTATAAAAGACTGGAAGCTGAAGGAAGATTGCTTGTTACATCTTCCGGTGTCTGTCAGGATTCAACAACCAATTTTATTCCTAAAATGGATAAAGAAATGTTAATTGACGGATACAATAAACTTGTTAAAAAAGCATATTCTCCAAAATTTTATTTTGAAAGGGTAAGCAATTTCTTAAAATATTATGTGCCTACCAGAAAAATTCCGGTGCATAAAAGAATAATACCTTCGTTTATTAAAATTATTATTATTCTTAAGCATTTAAATAAAGGGCGGTTTGATTTTGGAAAATTTATTGTGAAAACTTTGTTTACATATCCAAAACTGTTTCCTACAGCTTTAGATCAATCAATTTTATATATTCATTTTAGTAAAGTATTTAATTAACAGCCTGAACGTCCTGTTTTTTCATAATACTGCTGATGATATTCTTCAGCTGACCAGAAGTGGGAAGCAGGAGTTATTTCTGTAAATATAGGTTTATCAAATTTACCTGATTTTTCAAGTTCTTTTTTGGACTCTATCGCTAGTTTTTGCTGATTTTCATTATGATAAAAAATAGCTGACCTGTACTGGCTGCCTACGTCAAATCCCTGTCTGTTTAGAGTAGTGGGGTTATGAATACTCCAAAAAACATTAAGAAGTTCTTTATAAGATATTTTTTCAGGATTATAAGTTATTTCAACGGCTTCCGCATGATTGGTTAAATCAGAGCATACTTCTTCATAAGTGGGGTTTTCCTTATGCCCTCCGGTATAACCGACTTGTGTTGAAACAACACCGCCCAGCTTGCGAAATTTGGCTTCCACTCCCCAAAAACATCCTGCCGCAAAAGTTGCTTTTTCCATTTTCCTACTCTTTCTATTCTTTCTGTTTTTATAAATACCTGATAAAATTAGCAAATCTCAGTTTAATTTTATATTTTAAATAGTTAAAAATAAAGAGTAATAAGGAGTAATAAATGCATAATCTTGACAAAAACATAATAATTAACAAAGCTGAAAAGAAATTAGCGGATATCTTTCAGGAATTTGAATTAATACGGGATTTAAATCAGGAAAAAGTATTAAAAGCATTTATTGATAATAAAATTGGGGAAGAACATTTTGCCACAGTCAGCGGATACGGGCATGATGATTTAGGCAGAGAAGCTATAGACAAGGTTTATGCGCATGTTTTCAACTGCGAATCAGCAATAGTAAGAAATCATTTTGTGTCTGGAACACATGCAATTGCATGCGCACTCTTCGGTAATTTAAGCAATGGAGACAAATTAATTTCCGTGGCAGGAAGACCTTACGATACGCTGGAAGAAGTTATAGGCTTAAGAGGAAACGTAAAAGCTTCATTAAAAGGACAAGGTGTTAGTTACGATGAAATCCCTCTCAAGGACGGAATAGAAGTAGATCTTGAAAAGCTTGAAGAAACTGTTGACGAAGCGACAACAATGGTTTTAATACAACGCTCACGCGGCTATAGTATGAGAAAAGTCATTGATATGGAAACAATGGCAGATATAATTCAAATCATCAAAAAGAAAAACCCTGAATGTATCTGTTTTGTTGATAATTGCTACGGTGAATTTACAGAAACAATGGAACCAACAGATATCGGCGCTGATTTAACAGCAGGCTCACTGATTAAAAACCCCGGCGGTGGGATAGTGGAAACAGGCGGTTATATTGCAGGTAAAAAAGACCTGGTTGACCTTGCTGCAATGCGTTTAACTGCTCCCGGAATAGGAAGACATGGCGGTGCAATGCTTAATCAGTCAAGGCTTATTTTGCAGGGATTTTTCATGTCCCCGGGCATTGTTCATGAAGCCCTTAAAGGCGCTGTTCTTGTTTCTCAGGTTTTTCACGATTTGGGTTATGTTACAGATCCACTCCCTGACGAAATTCGCTCGGATATAATTCAGGCGATACAATTTAACGACAGGGGAAAATTAATTAAATTCTGCAAAACAGTTCAGTCATACAGCCCTGTAAGTTCATACTTAACGCCCATACCCGCACAAGTTCCGGGCTATGAAAACGATGTAATTATGGCAGCAGGCACTTTTATAGAAGGTTCGACAATAGAACTTTCCGCAGACGGTCCTTTAAGAGAACCTTTTGTAGCTTATATGCAGGGCGGACTGAATTATGCCCATGTTAAGCTGGTTCTTAAAGGCATTTTGCAGGAAATTTAATAAATAAAAATGACAGAATCATAATGTCATCCTGAGCCCTCTTGTCATCCTGAGCGAAGCGAAGGATCTGTCTGATAGTGAACGTCATTTATAGACAAGTATTTTTATCTTACAATTGATTACTATTATGTTTTTAACCTCATTGTCTATGATATACTCAAAATCAGATTAGGAGAAAAAACTTTGGAAAAAATAAGAGTATTAAGCGTATTCGGCACAAGACCTGAAGCTATAAAAATGGCTCCGGTTGTTATGGAGCTGGAAAAAAATAAAGATGATTTTGAAAGCATCGTCTGTATTACAGCGCAACACAGGGAAATGCTCGATCAGGTTCTCAATCTTTTCAACATAAAACCCGATTTTGACCTGAATATAATGAAACATAATCAAGATTTATGGACTTTAACTTCAGACGTCCTGCTCCAAATGAAAGAAGTCTTTGAAAAAACACAGCCTCATATTGTGCTTGTACACGGAGACACTACAACAACACTGGCAACAAGCCTGTCAGCCTTCTACGCAAAAATCCCCATAGGGCATGTGGAAGCAGGATTGAGGACTTTTAACAAATATTATCCTTTTCCTGAAGAAATTAACAGGGTTGTCGCTGATTCAGTGGCTTCTTTGTATTTTCCTCCAACACAACAATCTGTTGAAAACCTGCTAAGAGAAAACATACCTGAAAACAGGATATATTTAACCGGAAATACAGTTATTGATGCACTTTTATATACAGTAAACAATAATAAATCTGATTTAGCAGACTTAAACCTTGATAAAAACCTTAAAACTATCTTGTTAACTTCACATAGACGGGAAAATTTTGGTGCGCCTCTGGAAAATATTTGCAGTGCTATAAAAATTCTTGTGGAAAAGAACCCTGATATTCAGGTAATTTATCCTGTGCACCTAAATCCCAACGTAAGAAAGACCGTTTTTGGAATGCTGGATAATATTGACAGGATTAAATTAATTGAACCGCTTGATTATGCTCCTTTTGCGAATCTTATAAAGCAGTCTTATATCATTCTCACTGATTCAGGTGGAATTCAGGAGGAAGCGCCTTCTTTAGGCAAGCCTGTTTTTGTACTGAGAGAGGAGACAGAGCGACCGGAAGCGGTTGAATTCGGAACTGTTAAGCTTGTGGGCTCTAATACGGATAAAATAGTCAATTCTGTTCAGGAAATTCTGGATTCAAAAGAAAAATATGACCAAATGGCTTCTGCGACAAATCCTTACGGCGATGGACTTGCTGCACCTAGAATAATTCAGGCTATCAAGGAGAATAGAGATTTTTTAATTAAAAATAAAAATTAGCTTCTGAATTCTGCGTATACAGAATCTCTGTAAGGAAGGGATTTTATAGCACCAAGACCTTTTAATTGTTCAGAGGCAACTATTGACGCAAGCCTTGCTGATTCAAAAGGAGTATAACCGCAGGCTATGCCATGTAAAAATCCACCGTTAAAAGCGTCGCCCGCCCCGGTAGAATCAATAACATTGACTTCTTTTGCGGGAATTATATTAATTTCCCCGTTATAGCCCACTGCACATCCTTGTTTGCCCATTTTTACCGCGACTGTAGAAATCCCCTTATCCCAGAAATATTTGATAATTTTATCCGGTGAAGTCAAGTCAAGCAGCCATTCAGCATCATGAAGGTTATTTAGGAGCACAATGTCAACAAGGTCGA